>CAZDUT010000088.1:0-11381 GCA_964508695.1 uncultured Alteromonas sp. | reverse complement strand
CTCACCCACTCACATAAAACCGTTTAACCTCGTCATACTGCATCGCAAAATCCATAATAGACTGCGAGTTGCATACAACTTTGTCTGCTACGGTTACGTAGTTCATTCTGTGACTACGCATACTGCGGTTAAGTGCAATCACGTCATTGTTCATGGTTGCCTTACAAAAGCCGATTAGCATGTTCTCAACATAAGGGTCCATGGCAAAGCCTTGAGTGGAAAGCGAAAGCGTGGCGACCACAGCGCCAGATTTAATAACAGATAGAGCACGGTGTTGTAGCGATGTCATGAGAAGCTCCTTAAGCGATCATGCTAACTGTGATTGATTCGATGCAGTCACAACGATCTGCACTCCTTAAGTGTTAGCCCAATTGCCTGCTGCTGACGATGACCTGCAACTGATAAATACATGACAGAAAAAACCGCGTCACCGCCCGTCCTGCGTGCGATACCGTTCACCCCGTCAATATGTTTTTTTATCACACGAAGCACGCTTATCGGTGATATCCGGCTATTTGTCGTATACTATTTCTTACTGTTCAGCGTTTAAAAATATACTCAGTAAAACTGCGCAAACACCAGCAATATGGGTCACGGTTTGCACACCTGATATGTTTCCATTTTGAAGCCGGACTCCCTGAGGGGGATCAATGGGCATCAGTCGCGACCAGTTCGCCGGACTGGCTTACAATAGCCGTACCCGTGAAGTAAGCGTTCATCAGCATCACCCGCCGCAAATGCTGAGTAAACAGTGCGGCTTACTTTTACAGCAATTCCTGAATGCCCCCGACCACACGTTGACCCGCGACGAAATCCGTCAGTGCCTGTGGGGACATAACTTCGTATCTGAAGACACCATAAACCATGCGATTTGCCGATTACGCAAAACGCTTTCAGCTATTCCGGACAATCATGAGGTATTTATTGAAACCCTGCCTGCCACAGGGTATCGGTTACAAGGCTGTGAGCTGCATCGGCGGCCCGCGTTTCTGGTACGGTTTCGCCGCCCTACCGTACTTATCGCGTCACTACTGTCGTTGCTTTAGATAGCCGCTTCTCTTCAGAATGAATTAAAACCGCTCAGGCCAGCAGGTTTTAAGCTGCGCCAGGGCGTCAAAATAGTCCTGTTTTGCCGACGCCGGCATCGAGCGCTGTAATAGTACTGGCAAGCGCTCACAGTGACGGTGTGCCAGTGAGTCGAGAATGGCCTCAGCACCTTTTGGCTGATTACATGCCAGCAACATGTCACAGCCAGCTCGAAGCGCTGCCTTTGCACGTGCCGGATAGTCTCCTGCCACACTGGCACCTTCCATCGAGAGGTCATCCGAAAAAATCAAACCACCGAAGCCAAGCTGTTCACGCAATATATTTTGCAACCAGATTTTGGAGAACCCCGCGGGATGCTCATCGATACCGGGATAAATAACATGTGCCGGCATCATGGCATCTAGCTTTTGCTCGCGGATTAGCGCACCAAATACACTCAGATCGTGAGCCTGAATTGTGTCCAGGGGGCGTTCATCGACCGGCACATGGCTATGTGAGTCAGCCTGCACACTGCCATGGCCGGGAAAGTGCTTGCCCGTCGCAGGCATATTCACCTGATGCATGCCATCGATAAGTGCACTGGCGAGCCCAGTCACCTTTTCAGGTATAGCTGAAAAGGCGCGGTCACCAATCACTTCAGATATGCCGTTGACATCGGCAACCGGCGCGAAGCTTAAATCAATATCCAGGGCTTTAAGCTCGTACGCCATAATTACACCACAGGCGTGGGCCAATTGTTGCGCCTGTTGAAGGTCGGCTGCCCGAGGAAGTAGTTCGCCCATGGCAGGCAGGTGGGTAAAGTCGTGACGAAAGCGTTGTACTCTGCCGCCTTCATGGTCAACCGCAATCAAAATTGGTTTGCCTGCCGCAAGGCGAATGGCCTTCACCAGTGCCGCAAGCTGGGCTTTGTCATAATAATTACGACTGAAAAGGATCACGCCTCCGGTGACCGGGTGTGCCAGCTTTTCTTTTTCCTCAGCCAGCAATTCTTCCTGCTGACAATCAATCACAAGTGGACCCATAGTACCTCCAACACTAACCTGGTCAGAAAAACGTCTCTTTTATTCCTGACGCGCTGTGCGTAGGATAGAGAAAAAAACGGAGTATTACACGTGCTTAAGTGGATAAAGTGGATTTCGTTATGCCTGTTAGTCCTGCTGGTTATTGGCATTGCTGCACCGTATATTATGTTGCGGGCGAGCTTACCTGATCTGGACCGCGAGGCGTCAAGCGACGCAATAAGCGCTCCACTTACACTTGCCAGAGACCATCTGGGCCAGGCTGTTATCCAGGCAGAAAGCCGAAATGACGCGGCGTTTGCCCTTGGGTTTGCACATGCCCAGGACCGTTTTTTTCAAATGGATCTGCAGCGTCGCGCGGCATCCGGCGAATTGTCTGAGTGGGTCGGCCAGGTCGCAGTGGATATTGATAAAAGAGCGCGCTTTCATCAGTTTTCGCAGCGTGCCAGAGATACCTTCACCAACCTTCCCGACTGGCAGCAGGACTTGCTTATACATTACGCCAAAGGGGTGAATGCAGCGCTGGATGAATTTACCCTGCCACCACCAGAATACCTGCTGGCGGGTGTAGCGGTTAGGCCCTGGCAAGCCGAAGACAGTCTGCTGGTGGTATACAGCATGTATATGGATTTGCAGCGCGGTCAGGTAAGCCTTGACTGGGCCAGACACGCTGTCCACAGCATTTACGGCAACGACATGCTGGCGTTTCTGACTCAACCCAGTCGCTACCAGGCAGCACTGGATGGCAGTGAATTTAAAACCGGTGAGGTTGCCATCCCGGCTTATCCCTCACCACCCGATGCCGTGCAATTCCCTTACTCCCGAAAAGAGCCGAAGGACATTGGCAGTAACAACTGGGCAGTGACCGGCGCATTAACCGACAGCCGGGGGGGAATGCTGGCGAACGATATGCACCTGGGGCTTCGGGTACCAATTATCTGGTATCGCGCCCAACTTAATTATACCCGCAATAATACGCCGGTCAGTGTTACCGGGGTTTCGCTTCCGGGATTGCCGGGAATTGTAGTGGGTACCAACGGCCATATTGCCTGGGGCTTCACCAATGCTAACCTTGATACCGTTGACTGGATAAAGCTTACGCCGTCAGCCACAACCCGCACCATCAGTGACACTCTTGTCTTACCTGATGGCAGCGAACCGTATACGTTGACGGTCAGTGACTACGGTCCGGTCAGAAGCTTTGATGGCGAACAATACGCCTTGCGCTGGGTAGCGCACATGCCTTATGCGGTGAACCTTGCCATTGCCGATTTGGATCTTATCACCCATGTCGATGGCGCTACGGACCTTGCCCATACGATGGGGATCCCGACACAAAACATGATGGTAGTGGATGTCAGCGGTAATGCCGCCTGGACGCCCGCTGGCGCCCTGCCCGCGCGCCATTTACCCAGTTACACCGCTATTGGCGAAACAGGCTATGACGAAGGATGGTCAAGTCGGGCGGCAAATTTACCTAAGGTGAAAAACCCACAACACGGAAAATTGTGGACAGCCAACTCCCGGGTGATTTCCTCGGCTGAGGTTGAACGATTTGGCAACGGCGGTTATGCCCTTGGCGCGCGGGCCAGCCAAATTCGCGACCGGTTAATGGAAAAAGATAGTTTTAATGAACAGGATTTTTACGCTATTCAGTTAGATAACCGCGCGTTATTTCTAAAGCCCTGGCATACACTGTTGGTCAGCGTTCTGAAAAAAGAGCCACAAGTTTACCAACGTGATGTAGCTTTTCTAAACCGCTGGCAGGGCTGCGCCTGCCCCGAGTCCGTGGGCTATACACTGGTCAGACACTTCCGGTCAAAAGTATCAGATTTATTACTGGGACCGATACTCCAACGACTGGAAGACCAGCAGGTCAACAGTCAGCCATTGCTGCGTGGTGTAGAGCCCGCGCTTTGGCAACTGCTGGCCGAGAGGCCAGATGACTGGCTACCGGCGGGTTACGACAACTATAACGCACTGCTGATGGGAGCATACGACCAGTCCCGCAACGCGTTACTTAACCGCTACAACAAAGGGCAAGGACTGGATGATCTTAGTTGGGGGAATGTCAATGCACTGAAGGTCAGCCACCCTTTTGCGGCGCAGATCCCGTTTCTTGGCGAGCGCCTCAATATGCCAGTCCATCCAGGCTTTGGCGATAGCTACATGCCGGCTGTCCAGCGCCCCGACTTTGGTGCATCGCAACGGCTATTCGTTCGCCCTGACAAGCTCGAAAACGCAATTCTGACGTTACCCGGAGGTCAATCCGGACACCCACTTTCTCCCTACTTCCGTCGGGGCTACCAGGACTATGTTGATAATGTCGCTACCCCATTGTTACCCGGGAAAAGCCGGGTAACACGACGCTGGCAGCCGGCAAATTAATGTGCGCCGGATGATAGCCCGGTAGATTGTTCTGCGTAGCGCGCTTTCCATTTCTTGCGCGCTTCGTTTAACTGCTGTTCGGTAGGCGTGTTACCGCCTGCCAATGATTGCGCGATGTTATAAATGATCTGATCGCGTTTCTCTATCAGGTTATCCGCTTTCGGAAACAAATTTTGCGCTTCGGGATACTGTTCTTTGAGGTCGTCGATGTTTTCAAGTGCAATAAAGCGCCGTTCAAATGCATCATTAAACAGCGCCCGCTTGGCATTAAACACTACGTAGTCTTCGGCCTGTTCAGACGCAAGCCATTTTAAGTCCTGCTCACTCAGGCCGGCCTCTTCTGCTACGTGTAAGGCTTTGTCCATCCACTCACTAACCGCCTTTTCATTGTCATTGGCAACCGCCTTCTTTACCCCTGCCTGCAAATCAGAGGCATGCAGAATATCCATCGCATTAATCACGGGGATAGGAGCCTGCGTCTGGTTATTTTCCTGTTGAGAAAGGAACAGTAATCGTGCGCCTACAGCCACACCTATGACAAGAACAATGATGAGGATCTTTTTCATTACATCGCCTCAGTAATATCGGAAGTGAATTTTTTCAATTATGCCCAGATTACCACATTAGGCTGGGCGACACAGCCGTGTCAGGCCTCTACGCGAAAGCGTTGGATCCTTTGTCCGTTTTCGCACAGAGTAGAATCGAGCTTACCGCCGCAGGCTTTTATGGTCGCTGCGGAGCGTGGGTTGTCGGCATGGCAGTGAATGTGAATATCTGTCACTCCCCGGGCAATAAGCAAATCGATAGACAGACGCATCAGATAGCGTCCGACGCCATCACCACGACGCGACGGTAAAACACTCAGACCAATGTGACCACCACAATGCGCAATAGCAGCATTGAGGTAATGGCGTATATTTGTCACACCGATAATTTCATTGTCTTCAACAAGCCAGTACGTTGAACTGCACACGGCATTTTTTGGCAGGTTAATACCTTTCTCGAAATCGTCGATCTTTGCCAGCATCGCCGCAAAATCATGGTAATTGAAATCCAGCGGAAACGGATAGCGCTCTTCGCTGCCCAGTTCTCTGATATACCGCGTGTAGCTGGCTTCAAGCGCAAGGGTGGGAGTAATTAACTGCATGGTGCTTCATCATAAAAAGGTGCCGGTCCACTGACTGTAGTATTACGTTATGGCTGTGACGCACAGGTGGTCAACACGTATCGCAGGTAATTACAAAGTGGAAGGTAAGGCAGTCGTTAGGCCGCGCTGGATTTCACACCAACGCGGCTGAGCTGAGGCTATTCAGCCGGTGAAGAATTCTCAACCCGGCTCTTTAGTTTTTGACCCGGACGGAATGTCACAACCCGACGTGCTTTGATAGGAATATCTTCGCCCGTTTTTGGGTTACGGCCGGGACGCTCATTTTTATCCCGCAGGTCAAAGTTACCAAAACCTGATAGTTTCACTTGTTCGCCGGATTCCAGCGACTCTTTGATTTCCTCAAAGAAAACTTCTACCAGATCCTTTGCGTCGCGTTTGTTAATGCCTAGCTTTTCGAATAAGTGTTCAGCCATCTCGGCCTTGGTTAGTGCCATAGTTTACTCTCTTAACGCTGCCCCAAACTCATGTTCCAGTCCCCGAACTACGGTCTCAACCGCTTGCTGGATCTCTGCTTCCTCCAGCGTTTTGTCGGGATCCTGCAGGTGAAGTGACAAAGCAAGGCTCTTATAACCGGGCTCGATCCCCTTGCCTTTGTACACGTCGAACAAGTTTAGGCCAACTAGTTGATTTACGCCAATTTTTTTCGCGTAATCGAGAATATCTCCAACATGGACCTGATCTTTCACGATTATGGCGATGTCGCGACGGTTCGATGGGAAGCGACTGATCGGTGTAGCGCTGGGAAGTTCACGTTCAACAATGGCATCCAACTGCAGTTCAAACACGAACGCACGGCCGCTGATACCAAGTAACTTAGTGAATTGCGGATGCACCGCCCCGAGGTAACCTACAACCTGTTGATTGATGCGAATTTCAGCACTCATGCCGGGGTGCAGAGCCTGATGCTCTGCTGCAACAAAGCTTACCTTGTCGGCCTTGCCAGTCAGTGCCAGCAACGCCTCGACGTCGGCTTTTGCATCAAAAAAGTCCACCGGTTCGTCATTACTGTCCCAGTGTTCCGCCACTCGTCGGCCTGCCAGCACACCACCAATCACGGGTTGCTGATCTACACCATTGGGCGCGTCGCCCTGTGGCAAAAAGCGCAAGCCGGTTTCAAACAGGCGAATACTCGCTTGCTGGCGCTTCTGGTTATACGCTGTGGCGCCTAACAGACCTGGCCACAGGCTTACCCGCATGACCGACATGTCGGATGAAATGGGGTGAGGTAACTCCATACCTTTGTGATCAGGAAACAGCGCATTTTGCACTTTGGGATCAACAAACGAATAGGTAATCGCTTCGTGATAACCCCGGGACACCAACAATGAAGTAAAACGCGATACCGGTAGCTTGCCTTCCTGAGCAGGTAACATGTTGAGCGTGGCGGTCGGCGATACGTTTGGAATGTTGTTATAACCGTACACGCGTGCAACCTCCTCAATGAGATCTTCCTCAATCGCTATATCAAACCGGTAGCCGGGTGCCTGAGCCTGCCAGCCTTCATCAGTCTGTGTCACATTCAAGCCCAGGCGGTTGAGCATTTCGGTGACCTTTGCATCATCAATGCTGATCCCAAGTACACGTTGCAGACGCTCACGGCGCAGCAAGATACTGGCACGCTGGGGCAACGAAGAAGCGTCCACCGCTTCTTTCACCGGTCCGGGCTCACCGCCACAAATCTCAATAATCAGGGCTGTTGCGCGTTCCATGGCCTTTTGCTGAAGCTCTGGATCAACACCCCGCTCGTAACGGTGAGAGGCATCTGTATGCAGACCATATTGGCGGGCACGGCCCATGATCGCATCACGACTGAAAAACGCGCTTTCCAGAAGGATGTCTTTCGTGTCGATGTTCACGCCTGAATCCAGGCCACCGAAAATACCGGCCATGGCCAGCGGTTTGTTATCATCAGCAATGACGAGGGTATCGCTCTTTAACTCGGCAACCGTTTCATCCAGCAACGTCAGGCTTTCACCTTCTTTCGCCATGCGCACGTTAATACCGCCGTCAATGGCATTTAAGTTAAATGCGTGCATTGGTTGACCCAGCTCCAGCAGCACAAAGTTGGTCACGTCAACTATCGGATCGATACTGCGAATACCACTTCGGCGAAGTTTCTCTTTCAGCCACAACGGCGACTGAGCACTGACATCTACGCCTTTAACCACCCGGCCCAGGTAACGCGGACACGCGTCGGCAGCACTTAAGGTAATTGACAATGCATCGTCGATAGTCGGTGCAACCGCCGCCACGTCTGGCTCATTGACATCCAGGTTATTAAGCACCCCCACTTCCCGGGCAATGCCGCGGACACCCAGACAGTCAGCTCGGTTTGGGGTCAGATCGATCTCTATACTGCTGTCATCCAGCCCCAGGTATTCACGAATATCCAGGCCTACAGCAGCGTCCTGGGGCAGCTCGATAATGCCGTCATGATCGTCGCTGATGCCAAGCTCAGAGTAACTGCACAGCATGCCCATGGAGGGTTCGCCACGCAACTTTGCCTTTTTAATCTTGAAGTCACCGGGCAGTACCGCGCCAACGGTGGCGACCGCCACTTTCAGCCCCTGACGACAATTCGGCGCACCACAGACAATATCCAGCAGATCATCGCCGCCGACATTCACTTTGGTCACCTGAAGCTTATCGGCGTTAGGGTGCTGGCCGCAGCTAACGACCCGCCCGACAACGACACCGGTAAACTTCGCCGCGACCGGTTCAACACCGTCCACTTCAAGGCCGGCCATGCTCAGCTGTTCAGACAGTTCGTTGGTTGATAGTTCCGGACTAACCCATTCTCTTAGCCAATTTTCACTGATTTTCATAACTGATTTGCCTTAACTGAACTGCTTGAGGAATCGAAGATCGTTTTCAAAGAATGCACGCAAGTCGGTCACGCCGTAACGCAGCATGGTCAATCGCTCAACGCCCATACCAAAGGCAAAACCGGTGTATTCTTCAGGGTCGATATTGACGGCCTTTAGCACGTTAGGATGCACCATGCCACAGCCCAATACTTCCAGCCACTCACCGTTTTTACCCATCACATCCACTTCAGCAGAGGGTTCGGTAAACGGGAAGTATGAGGGGCGGAAGCGTACTTCCAAAGACTCTTCGAAGAAGTGGTGAAGGAAGTCATGCAAAATGCCTTTAAGCTCGGTAAAACTGACATTTTTGTCCACCATCAATCCTTCCACCTGATGAAACATCGGCGTATGAGTCTGATCGTAGTCATTACGGTATACCCGACCTGGCGAGATAATTCTCAATGGTGGCTGCTCAGCTTCCATCGTGCGAATTTGTACCCCGGATGTTTGGGTACGTAGCATCAGATCAGGGTTGAAATAAAACGTATCATGGTCGGCGCGTGCCGGATGATTGGCAGGGATATTCAGCGCATCGAAATTGTGAAAGCCATCTTCTACTTCCGGGCCGGTTTTAACCGCGAAGCCCAGCTCTCCGAAAAATGACTCAATGCGCGCAATGGTGCGGCTGACCGGATGAACATTGCCCGGCGTTAACGTCCGGCCTGGCAGCGTAACATCCACCGACTCTTCCGCCAGCTTGCGATTCATTTCTTCCATGCGCAGGGCATCGCCCTTAGCACCTATAGCCTGTTGAATTTGCTGTTTAGCCTGATTGATTTTTTGTCCGGCCAGCGGGCGTTCTTCAGCTGACAGCTTACCCAGCCCTTTAAGCAGTTCGGTCAGCTTACCTTTTTTACCCATGAACTCGACGCGGACAGCATCGAGGGTGGCAGCGTCATCTGCCGCGTCAATCTGCCCCTTGGCCTGATTGACGATAGATTCAAGCTCCATAATGTCCCCAGTACGGCATTTTTATTAGCGATTAAAGCGCTACATTGTACACAAGGGAGGTTTAGCAACGCCAGCCTGCAGGCACGATTAGATGCTAAAAAGTAGGAAAACAGCGTGAGTAGCAGGAAAATAGCCGCAACGCGACGTTTATGAAATACGGTGCACTGCCAAGATGATTATTTAATGAGCTGAAGAACTTGTTTAAAGCGGGGGTGACTGGCATCACCAAGCAATTCAAACAGTGCCATTTCAAGGCTTCGAAGGCTGGCCCCCACTGACTGCATACGCTCAATACCCACACGCCGGTCGCTTTCACTGCGCGACGACACACAGTCCTCCAGTACAATCACATGTTTGCCGGCATCCAACAAACCACATGTGCTCTGGTAAACACACACATGAGCCTCTATGCCACAAATCAGCACGTACCGCTGCTTCAACTGGGTAACCGCACGCGCTATGGCTGAATCACTCATGGCATTAAATGCATTTTTTTCAAAACAGGGGGTATCTTCAAGGGCCTCGGCAATGGACTGAACAGTTTGACCAAGGCCTTCTGGGTTTTGCTCAACCCAAATGATCGGGATATTTAGCAGACGGGCTGCACGAACCAGTCTGACAATGCGTTCAATGAGCGAGTCGCTGTGCTTGACCAACTTCGCCAGCTTTCCCTGCACATCAACCACCATTAATGCGCAGTCTTTTGGATCCAGTAGCATACGTCCCGACATCATTGCTTTCTACGTTCTCAATTACCTACACTATTGACCGGCGGTATGTCAGCAGGCCTTTGGCAGACCGCTAACTCACAGTCATTAACCCGATTAACTTAGCAAGTTTTGGTGAAAAAAACAGCACTGCAATACAATAATTTTTGTGCAGGACCGCTCTCCTTTTTGTCGGCGTGGACGCGTTGTGTCGGGAAAACCCAGCTGAAAGTTGCAGCGATTCCAGCCAGGCATCAGGCTTAGTTAGGCAGGCCAATGCACGCATCAATTGAAAGGCCCAGCTCCTGAGAAACGAACATACCCAGTGATTCCATTGAGTCATCGGCAATAATACCTGCTTCAAACAGCGCTCTGGCTAAATTTCTCAATCCTAACCGGGGTGTGGGCTGCTCACTGCTGTGCTCTCCCATGGCACCGGTTTGTGCAAACACTTTGGTCGCCTGTCCCCAGCATGCCTGCTGTGGATTTTTGGGAGACGCTAACACTGATACCGGCAAGGCCATAAATACTAACAACATCACAAAACGTATTGAACGGTTCATTTTTATTGTTCCTTGTTAGAGGTTAATTATTCATCCTTAAATGCTCCGGCAGTCCATTGATTGAAATATAGACCAGATAACCACTTCGCGCGCAGCCATGTAAGAACAAAAAAGCGACGAACCGTGAGTGGACACGGAACGCCGCTGCCTGATGTGCCTTACAGGTTTTGGTTGTGGTTACAGGCTTTCACACTGACCCGATGTACTGTTATGCCAGCTCATACCGCCTGTAGCTTCACATTGAGATTTAGTGACGCCGTCTGACATTTTGTCATAGGACTGACATTCATCTTTCTTAAAGCATTCGCCAGTGTTGGCCATTTCATTCATTTTATCTGAAATTGCCTGCTTACTATCTTCATACATCTCTTTGCTTTTATCCTTGATAGCCTCACCCTGGCGCTTCACCTCATCGCCCATTTCCTCGGTGGACTCTCTGGCATCGTCAGCCCACTTCTCACCAGCTTCCTCGGCTTCAGACATTGCCGATTGGGTATCTTCCGCCATTTCCTGTCCTGCTTCCTTGGCTTTGTCCATCGCGGACTCAGTCTCCTGGGCCATCTCTTCACCCGCGTTCTCGACCTTTTCTTCTTCCGACGGACTGCACGCTGCGACAGCGAACAGCATAATAAAATACACGCTCATGGATTTTAGACTTAACGTACGCATTT
>CAZDUT010000087.1:0-11593 GCA_964508695.1 uncultured Alteromonas sp. | reverse complement strand
TTGTAGAAGTCTACGCAGCCGCTCAGTACGTGTATGATTTTACTGGCATCATTCGCGTAGGTATCATTTAGCATGAAATACTCCTGTTAGAGGGCATTCTTGCTTTAAACCATTAGCATTGGCGCAACGCGCTAGTGCCATGCCGAAAGGAATCGTTTTCCCGAAAAAAGCAAATTACAGAACGCAGTGCCTTGCAATCATGCATAGGCTGTTCCATTGCAGGTATTAAGTAAAAATTAAAAAATCTATAAATAACAAGCGGTAATGGCAATTTGTCAGGCGGTGAGGGATAGTGCGCATAGTGCCAACCGGGTAATTGTTACCCGATCAGCTTAATTTTTACATGCAAAACGGTTATTGCTTACCAGGGCGGTCTGCAAGTACATCTGATACCAGTAAGGCATTGGCTCCTGTGCTTTCTAAGCTGTCGCCCATGCGCACCATGATTGAATAAAACACGTTTTTCATCGGCGAAGTTTCGACGGTAACATCGTTCGCTCCTGCCTGATTAATGGTACCCGGCTCGGTGCATCCGGACATGGTGCATTGTTGCTCAGGAGGAAAAACATGACCATCCTGATTTTTAACCGCTGTGCGTCCGATAGTCTGCTGCGTTTCGACATTGGTTTTCAATACCGACAGGTACTTGTAACCCTTCTCTTCGGCAAGTTCAGCGGCTCGCAGAATGCTGTACTGCTGGACTAGATCGGCAGGCGTTGACTCTGTAGCTTTAAATAAAACGCGGTATTCGTTTTCACTCAGCTGCATGCTGGAATACCCATAGCCGTTTTTTCCGTGAGCAGCCTTATACTGAGTCGGTTGGCTTGAGGGGATGCCCGAGCAGGCAACCAGCAGACTTACAGTAGTAAAGAGCACAACCAGGGAAACATGTTTATTCATCGCCATTCCTTTCTCTATTTGAATGAGTATAGCCCGTCGCATTGTGATGCGCCTTGTATCCCAGGAAAAATTGCAATAGCTGTACCATGCCCGCCCGCAGTCGGGCTATTGCAACTCATCCAGCGTCGCAAACAACGCCATCAAGTCGTCCTTCGCCACGGGCTTTAACAGTGCGCCCTGGATCCCCAGTGACTCCATTTTCTCTTTTTCAGGCTGGTAGCCACTAACGATAAATACCTTCGCAGAAGGCTGTAGACGGCGTGTATCATCGGCAAGATCATAACCATGATAGTCAGGTAATGTCAGATCCATAAGAATGACATCAAAAACGACTTCGCGCATAGTAGAAATGGCTTTATTGCCACTCTGAGCAATAATGACATCATGCCCCTGATTAGCCAGGAGTAGCTGGATTAGCTCGGCGGCGTCCGGATCATCTTCAATTAACAGTACTTTCCGCGACACTGTTGATGCCTCCTTTTCCTTTGGGGCACGTTGACGTTCAAGTTCCATCGAACGGGCAGGGCCCTCTGCCCGAATCAGGTATTTATCCAGTATTTGAGTCAGTGCCATCCTGTCAATGGGCTTATTGAGTACTTCATCAAACCCCGAATCCAGCAAGGACTGTTTCAGCCCTTTGCGGTTAGCTGCCGTCAGCGCAACAACCGGAACATTATTCTTGTGGCGTCGCATCGCTTTGAGTGAGTCAACCCCGTTCATCACCGGCATATGGATATCCATTAGTACCAGATGAAATGGGTGACCTTCTTCTTCGGCCTGAAGCACCGCCTCAAGTGCCTTAACCCCATTTTCCGCAAATGCTACGCTGGCATGGCACTGGCTGACAAGATGGCCAGTAAGTCTGCGCAACTCGCGCAGATCATCGACTATCAATACACGCCCAGAAACATGCAGATTCGGGTGATCATTATCCCGGTGAGAGGGCAGTGTGAGACTCAGTCGGCTTCGGCTAATCCCTTCGAGGTCACCGGGATCAATAGTAAAAGAAAAAATACTGCCTTTACCGAACGAGGACTCAACCGATATTTCCCCACCCATCATATGCACCAGCTCACGCGAGATGGCCAGTCCGAGCCCAGCGCCCCCGTGGTTAGCGCGCATCACATCTTCAATTTGTTCAAATGGCTGAAAAATTGTTTCAAGCTTATTGGGCGGCATACCAATACCGGTATCTGCTACTCTGAATAACAGACGTTCTTTGCTGGATGAGCTTGAGGGCGGCAGCAGTTCCACCGAGACATTGATATTCCCCTTGTCGGTGAATTTGATAGCATTGCTGACAAGGTTTATCAGAACCTGGCGAAGGCGTGTGGGGTCGGCATTAATTTTCTCCGGCACCGCGTTCTCTGAGTCAACAATCAACGTCAGCCCTTTATCTTTGGCCGCCAAACTCATCAACGAGTACACATCGGTCATAAAGCCATCTAACTCAATGTCCCGGCGTGACAGCTCAAGACGTTCAGCCATCAGCCGGGACATATCGAGCAAGTCGTTCAGCAAACTTAACAAGTGTTTGCCGTTGGTGTGAATAATTGACAGTTCCTGCTCGATATCCTGATAGTGCTTTTCATCAAGCAGTAATTCTGTATAGCCCAGAATGGAGGTAAGCGGGGTGCGTAATTCATGACCCAGATGGGCGAGAAACTTGTCTTTGGCTTTATTTTTTTGCTCGACTTTTTGTCGTTCAAGCCGTTCGTTCTCGATTTCACGACGCACCATCGCGTAGCGAATGGTGCGCATGAAGCGCGGTGATTCTAGTTCAGACTTTAACAGATAATCGGCTGCACCCGCGCGCATAACCATTTCATCGACAGCACTGTCTGTCTGCCCTGTCAGAATCACTACGGGCAGGGTTATCTGATTAGACTTCAGGACATTCAGGACGTCGATAGCGTTTTCTGCGCCAAGCACGTAATCAAGCAAGCACAAGTCGAAGTTTTTGCGCTGCAGCGTATCAAGCGCATCCGAACTATTGGTAACCCAGGTCAGATGAAATGCCGGCGAGCTGCACTGAGACAGGTAATCCGATGTCAGGAAATAATCATCCTCATCATCTTCTACCAGCAAAACGCGAATTACTTCATCCAAAATCAGTTACCACTCAGTCGTGTGGGAGTTCAACAAACTCTATCCAGTAGCGTCCAAGCGCCCGCATGAGTTCAACGAGTCCGTCGAAATCCACAGGTTTGGTAATGTAAGACGCACAGCCAAGATCGTAGCCGCGGAGCATGTCTTCCTCTGCCTTGGAGGTGGTCAGAATAACAACCGGAATGCTGCGAAGTGAATGGTCGGCCTTTAACTCCTGCAGCGCTTCCCGGCCGTCTTTGCGCGGCATATTCAGGTCAAGCAGGATCAGGCTGGGGCGAGGGGAGTCTTCTGGATTGCTGTATTTTCCTTCACGCCGCAGGAACTCCAGCAATTCAACACCGTCCTCAACACAAAACAGGTTATTGAGTACACGGCTTTCTTTAAGAGCGTCAATGGTAAGCAAACGATCGTCTTCGTCATCGTCTGCCATCAAAATCGTGATAGGAGTTGGTTGTTTAGCTGGCATTTATACGTGCTCCATCCTGACCAGAATTATTAAAAAGCTCACCGTTACTGGGCATTATAATGGTAAAGGTTGTGCCTTCGCCTTGACAACTCGTAGCGGTAATCTGCCCATTATGTCGCTCTACAATTCTTCTGCAAACTGCAAGCCCAATGCCAGTTCCCTGATATTCACTTCTGCCGTGAAGTCGCTGAAAAGGTGCAAAAACTTTATCGGCAAACGCCTGATCAAAGCCAATACCATTATCTGTGACCGTAAGCTTAACCCATTGAAACTCATCCGACAGCAAAAACTCTTCTAATTCTTCATTTTCTGGCTCGGTTGCCTGAATAGTAACCAGTGGAGCCACATCAGGTTTTCTGAATTTCAGCGCATTTGAAAGCAGGTTCAGAAACAGCTGGTCCATTTGCGACTTGTCTGCATTTACCTCAGGAAGAGGATCTACATGAATTTCAGCCCCTGACTCCTCAATGGCAACTTCAAGATCATCAATAACACCTTTCACTACGTTATCCAGCGAGACCGTTTCAAACTCTTTACCACGTGTCGAGACTCGCGAGAATGCCAGTAGATCGGTAATTAACATCGACATGCGTGCAGCGGCCTTCAGCATACGTTGCAAGAAGTCCTGGCCTCGCTCGTCCAGTTCTTCCTTATAGCCAGATTGCAGCCGATCCCCAAACGCACGAATTTTACGTAACGGCTCCTGCAGATCGTGTGATGCCACAAACGCGAAATCCTCGAGCTCACGGTTGCTTCGCACCAATTCTTCTGAATAGACCTGCAGCTCCTGTGTGCGCTCGTCAATTTTGCGCTCTAGCTCCAGGTTGAGCCTGGAGAGCTTTTGCTGGTTATCAACACTGCTATGCTCATTGAGTTTGAGCAGCACAAAGATGACGATGATCAAAAAGATGGTAGAGACAGATGACACAACCAGGGTGTTAATCGAATTGTCTCTCAGTGACATCAGCGTCGCGAGATGATCACCCTGAATTTCTTTTTCTGTGCTTTTGACTTCCTGAAAAATCGTTTCAAATTCGTCATATAAGGCCACAGTGTCATTCATGTCCTCGAGTGTAGCGGGACTGCCGTTGGTACGTTGTGTTTCTACCGAGCGAATTATATGGTTTAGGTGTGCTCGGGTAATTAGCAGCAACTCGTCGATCTGAGCGGCCTGCTTTGGCCTTTCCGAATAGCGTCCGGCAACTTCCACTTTATCAATGGTTTCGTTAATGTGGTTCAGGGTGTTGGTGTAGCCCTCGAGAAACACTTCGTTGCCGGTAAGCAAATAACCCCGCTGCGCCGACTCGACCCGTAACAGCGATGCATGAAGATCGTTAACTGTGTTGATGATTTGATTCGTCGTAAACAGTTTCGCTTCGATTTGAGACTGGGTATCAAGGGTATTTACGATGTAAAATGAGTTAGCCGTGATAACAATGATGACGATAGTCACCATTGCTATCCAGCTGTAGACAGAGGATAGAAATCTGTTCAGCATTAATGTTATTCCGAAGGGGATTCAGACAGCGCAGACATCAGCCCGGTGAGGGCATCACTGCAATCTTTTGTGCTCGCGATTATTTTATCCAGTGCTTCAGCGGCCTTGTCGGCTGGCACATCACCATTGAGTGCCATTTTTACCAGCTCTGCTTGCATAGAGATGCGATTTAACGGTTTCCTGGCATCGTGAATATGCTTAGCCAGCGTACTAAGATCCGTTTCATTCATTATTGATCCCGCTAATCATCTTTACTAATTTCGCCGTACGCATGTAACCGGTTGTACAGCGTTTTCGTGCTAATTCCCAACATTTCTGCGGCCATGGTTTTGTTTCCATTAACCTTTTCAAGTGTCGCAAAAATGAGTTCTTTTTCGACATCCTCGATGGTCCTGCCAGCCTGAAGTGCAGGTGTTGTGCTTTGCTTCTTGGCGAACGGCGACTCAATGGTTTTGGGCAGCTCAATATTAGACTTTCCGGGATCGCTCATAATCGCAGCGCGATGCACAAAGTGACGCAGCTCACGAACATTTCCTGGCCAGTCATAGGCTTGCAACGTTTCTAGCTGCGTATCCTGCCAGGCAAAGTTCGTTTCATTCTCGGCATTCAGCTCGTTAATAAAGTGCGTTGCAAGCAGAGGAATATCTTCTTTTCTTTCACGTAATGTGGGAATCGTGATGGGAAACACCGCCAGTCTGAAATAGATATCTTCCCGCAGCACTTTACTTTGTGCTATTTCTTCCATAGTACGGTTAGTCGCAGAGACAACGCGGCAATTAACCGGGATCATCTTTGTTCCACCCACGCGAATAACCACTTTATTCTCTAACACCCTAAGCAGGTTAGGTTGCATATCAATCGGCATCTCGGTTATTTCGTCAAGAAATAAAGTACCGCCTTCTGCTTGTTCGAATACGCCGTCTTTACGTCCAACCGCCCCCGTAAAGGCACCTTTTTCGTGACCGAACAGTTCACTGCCGATGAGCTCTTTGGAGAAGGCGCCACAGTTGGTGGCGACATAGGGACCCTCAATGTCTGATGCGTGGTGAATTGCAGCGGCGACCACTTCCTTACCCACGCCGCTTTCACCTAGCAGCATAACGTTGGCACTGGTTCTGCTGACGCGCTCTATCAGCTTATAAAGCTCGCGCATGGGCGCCGACTCACCAATTAACTGATTGAAGTGTCGGGTAATCTCTGGCTGTGCTTCTTCGCTGGTTTTGCCGTCTTTTTTACCTGATAAGACAGCTTCAATTTCTTCGCGCTGAATCGGTTTGACCAGATAGTCGACATTCGGACCGCAGAGGTCTTTAATAATCCCTCTGACAGAGGGATGACCGGTAATCAATGTTACACGTGGGCGCTTGGCAAGCAATTCCAGTTCGTCGAAAAGGTGCGCCCCACTGCCGTCTGGAAGCATAAAGTCCAGCAGAACATGATCAAAGGTTTCTTTCGTCAGCCAGTCTCTGGCCTCAGCAAGGTTGGCGGCGGTCAGCACTTCATGCCCAAGAAACTCAATTATTGTGCACGCAACATCGGTAAATTCCGGGTCGTCGTCAACAAGTAATACTGTTAACACTCAGGGTCCTTTAATTTTTTGTAATGTATCAATTCTAAGTCTACCTCAACTTGGAACAACTGGATCAATTGATTTGGGTTGTTCAGTTAAAATATGAACAGTTCAGCCGCCTGGTTTCTCAGTTAGCTACAGAGTCGGCAGACGGGAGCGACATGGTACGATATCGCAGTTCGCCAATAAAGGTCCTGGCAGCAGGTCCTAACCCGTCACCATCTTCAAAGTTCAGGTAAAGCAGGGCATTTCTCACTCCCCCCTGATCCAGCGGAAGGGCTCGTAACTCACCGGCTTCAATATAGGACTGAATCATCACCAGAGGTAACCACGCAAAGCCAAGGCCATTGGCAATAATGTCAATCGAGGTGCGAATATGGCTTACTGTCCAGCGCTGTTCTGCGCCAAGCCAGCCGGACTCAGCTTTGCGTGACGGTGAGGAGTCGCGAACCACAATTTGTCGGTGCGCCTTCAAGTCCTCGGTCGTCACTGCTCTGCCCAGATTATGCAAAGGGTGCTTCGGGTGCGCCACTGCAACAAATGTGATTTGACAAAGGTCCTCACTGAAGCCATTTACCACTTCATTACGCTCACAGCCATCGGGAAATGGCAGGGCAGAAATAGCTAAATCAACATTGCCGGCTTTCAGCAATGAGTTGGCACCACTGAGCACCGTTTCTTCCACTTCTATACGAAGCAATGGATATTCTCTCGATACAGTGTCCAGTACGGCATAGAGTATTTCTGCGGGAAAGATAATATCTACCGCTATGCGCAGTACGGTTTCGGTCCCAGCCTTCATGCTTTGCGCGACGGCCTCGGTTTTTTCTGCTTCTTTCAGCAGAAAGTTTGCCCGACGAAGCATCACCTCGCCGGACTCTGTGAGCCTGACGCGTCGGCCATCACTTTCAAACAACTCGACGCCTAGCGCGTTCTCCAGTTTCTGTACTGCATGATGAACGCTTGACTGACTTTTGTGCACGGCTGCTGCCGCCTGATTAAATCCGCCGGCGTCGGCAACGAACTTAAACATCCGCCATTGTTCGAGAGTAGCTTTGAGCATCTACTTTCCAGTCAATCGAATTAAAAAGCCAGTATAGCCCAGTTAATGTCCTAAAAAATAGTGTAATTAGGTTCTTCACGATGGCACTACCGTCATCTGATAATACCCATCTGAAACGTTATTTCCCGAGCGCTTCCTGCACTTTCTTCAGCTCGCAGGTAATTGCAGTTACATTTTCATAGCCCATTGCAATAAGCTGCTCGGCGGCCAGTTGTGCCCGGGCCCCTGATGCGCAGTGAATATACAAAGGCACGGTGGCGTCCTTAAATTTTTCAACAGCCTGCATTTCCAGTACACCGCGAGGAATATGCATAGAGCCGGCAACCGGCGACTGTTCACGTTCGGCAGCTTCTCTCACATCCAGTACGGTACCGCCGTTTTGTTTCACTTCAGCGCTGGCTTCTTCTGCGGTGACTGTTCTGATGGGGTAGGGAATGCGCTCAAGACGCTGTTTTACTGAAAGTAACATTCGTTCTCCTTATCGCTATCGCTCTTTGGTGTAATCGTAGCCGGAATACAAAAATTCTGTCGCATGGCATTAAGTTATGAAACAATACTTGCCCTCACAACTTGGGGGTTGTTCCAGGGACGGGCCCTGCACGTACCTGAAGTAAAAAGGTGAAGCAAATTATGGCTGATATTGAGCAAGACGCGATGCTGGCCCATGCCAGTGAAGCTGAGCAGTATTTGAAACAGTTGGCGAATAAAACACGTCTTATGGTGCTATGTTCGCTGCTTGAAGACGAAATGTCAGTAACCGCAATGCTCGATTTCATTCCTGTCACTCAGCCGGTGTTGTCACAACATCTGGCCATTTTGCGTGAAGCTAAACTCGTTGCGACGCGTCGCGAAGGCCAAACCATTTTTTACCGTCTGGCGGATGACCGCATTAAAGCGACCATCGACTTACTCTACCGGTTTTTCTGTCAGCCTCAATCTGACGCATAGCCAGTGTTTACACCAGTTTCGCCGGGTCCAGTAACTCGGCCAGTTCCTTTTCGTCTAAATCCGTCATCTCTTTTGCAATGTCCAGAATATTGCGCTTCTCCTTATAGGCCCTCTGGGCGATCTCCGTGCCTTTTTCATAACCAATTTTTTTATTCAGCGCGGTGACAAGGATTGGGTTTTTGGCCAGTACTTCGTCCAGTTTATCCTGATTAACCTGCATGTCTGCCAGTGCTTTGTCTGCAAGGTGATCGCAGCTGTTGGCAAGCAGTGTAATGCTGTTGAGAATATTGAGGGCGATTACCGGTAGCATGACATTGAGCTGGAAGTTACCCGACTGTCCTGCCACGGTGACCGTCGTATGGTTGCCCATGACTTGCGCGCAGGCCATGGCAACGGCTTCTGGGATCACGGGGTTTACTTTACCAGGCATTATACTGCTACCAGCCTGAAGCTTGGTTAACGCGATTTCACCAAGACCGGCGAGCGGCCCGCTGTTCATCCAGCGTAAATCGTTGCTGATTTTCATCAACGCTACGGCCAGTACCGACAATTGACCGGAATATTCAACGGCTGTGTCCTGTGCCGACAGTGCTGAGAAATGGTTGTCAGTGACCAGAAAAGTTTGTCCCAGCTGCTGTGAAAGCGCGGTGGCGACACGTGCACCAAATTCCGGATGGGTGTTAATTCCCGTACCGACCGCTGTGCCGCCAATAGCTAATCGGCACAGTCGTTTCTGAGTGTCTTCCAGTCGTTCCTGGCAATGTAAGAGTTGTGTACGCCAACCGGACAGCTCCTGAGACAGTTTTACCGGCATAGCATCCATCAGATGCGTCCGACCTGTTTTCACGACATGATCAAATGCCTGCATTTTATCTTTTACTGTGTCGGCCAGTCGCGTTATGGCTGGCTGCAATGTTGTGGCTGAAGCAATTTGCGCGCTTACATGCAGCGCGGTAGGAATAACGTCGTTCGAGCTTTGTCCCATATTGACGTCATCATTAGGGTGAATATCCAGGCCACTTGCGTCGCTGGCAAGCGTTGCGATCACTTCATTGGCGTTCATGTTGGTGCTGGTGCCTGAGCCTGTCTGGAACACATCAACAGGGAACTGATCGGCATGCTTGCCCTGAGCAATATCGGTGGCAACCTGCCAGATGGCCTCGGATTTGTCCTTATCCATCAGTCCAAGTTCCTGATTCACTGTCGCGCAGGCGGCTTTTACGTACCCCAGTGCTTCAATAAACTGAGCGGGAAGCGGGGTGTTGCTAATTGAAAAGTTTTCAACGGCAAGCTTTGTTTGCTCTTGGTAATACGTTTCTGACATCAGCTTATGCCTTTTCGATCAATGACTGTATGTAGCGATCCTCATAGAGACGGTCAGCATCATACTCGGGCTGCTGTTGCAGGCTTTCTTCATCAAGCGTGATTTCTACCCTGTGGCTCGACCAGTCAATGTTGGCCAGCGCGGTCGGTTTGATGACAACTTTTTTACCACCTGGCAACCAATTACGGGTGTCGATTACAACCAGCTTTACTGCCCAGTTCGTTGTGTCGAAAATGAAATCACAAATGTGACCGAGATCGCCGCTGCTGGTTTGCACGTCGTAACCATTAATTTCACCACAGGCGCGCAAATGATTCTCAGGTTTGGTTTGCGTCTTATCCTCTTCCTCATCGCGCATATTGGCGTCAGCCAGTTCACCGGGGTGGGCGAAATCGCCCCATGCGCCAGGGCCAATCCAGTAATAGCCATATCCAAAGTACTGGAACAGGGTTTCTTCATATTCTCTGGAAACGGGTTTATGTTCATCGATAGACGGACTGTTTTTGAGCGTGTCCGCTGTCATGGATACGTGGATACTTTCTTCATCAACATCCAGCTGTTCCACCGAAATAGGTGAGATAACAACTTTTCGGCTAAGCGGTAGCCAGGTATTGGTGTCAGCAACCAGGTAACGAACCACGTAATCCTGGTCATCAAATAGCAAATCACGACACCCACCAATATCGCCATCGGTGGCATGAATAGAAAAGTGTTTCAGTTGTTTGAACGATACCAGCATGCCGGCTCCTCCTGTTCCTAAATAATGCCCATGGGTACAATATTTCACTGTTACGTCGGTAATCGCTTTTTAAGCGCGCGGCAAACATTAAACCGTGTCCGCGCGGCCGCCAGACAGCCTTTATGCCTTTTACCAAAGGCATTCGGCGTAAACTATTGGCCTGGTTGTTTAAGCGGTTACTTAAAGTGTAGCTGCCATTGTTGCTTTGGTCATAAATAACAACGGATATCAATCAGTTCGAGATTGCAGCCGGCTTGGATCAGTCGGCAGTACCGGACAGGCGCTGTGCCTGCCCGGTAGACAGGAAAGGGAAGTGGCGCTTTGATTACCGCGCTTCAGGCAACATCAAACTCTTCGTCGCTGAAGTCTTCATCGTAATCAGACTGGTTGCTGGCGGAGCTGTGCAGTGTATAAAAATGTTTTTTACCGCGAGCCAGGGAAACGTACTTGCGCCACGCTTTTTCCAGACTGTTACTGGCTTCTGCCTGCCCCTGTATGAATTGCAAAAAGTGCGCTTCGTCTTCATTTTCTGGTGTAAGTTCCCCGGTCTCAAGCGCAATCAACGTATGACCATACTGTGAAAGCAAGTCAGCTTCATTAATGCTGAAGTCACCTGATTTTCGAAATCCGTAGGGAAATTTAACACGATCAGCAAATACTTTTTGTGGTACCCGAATTGATAGTGTAGCCATGAGCGTTCTCATATATGGTGGAAATTCAGGTGACTTTTAATGCAAAAAATATAAAAGATAAAACAAAATTATTTTCTCTTATCCATAAAAAATTTTGACACGTTTTTGCGGTGTCGCCTTATTGGCTGATACTGCCACTGGCCATGCCCCAGGGGCTCCTTTTGCTGGTGTTGAGCGGACAGCGCGGCCGTTTTGCATGAACAGATGCGGCCATACTGTTCAAAATTTTTTATCGTCACCAAAATAAATATTCATTTTCATTTTTGTCGGTGGTACCGATAATT
>CAZDUT010000086.1:0-11614 GCA_964508695.1 uncultured Alteromonas sp. | reverse complement strand
ACATTAAACCAGCCAGTTAGGCGTCCGTTCAATGTGGGATGCATTCTACCGTCACTTCCCTGACTGTCAATATAAAATCCGCCCAAAATGCCTGTAAATACTTATTTTGCTGATTGTTTGCAGTATTTTTAGCCAGCCTGATGATTCCCTGTTCAGTTGCCTTTTTGACTTTTCGATGACAGGTACGGTAACGCAGCAAGCGTATAAGCAATCATCGACCAAAGTGACAACACCGCTGCAATGTACAAGAGAATGTAGCCCAGCGTCACCCAGTATATCGGGAATCCTGCCACCGTCTCCAAACCGGACAATAAACCAATTAACGCGAGCATTTGTGCAGTGGTCTTAGCCTTACCAATAAACGATACCTTCACCGCACTGGTGCCGTTATTTTGTCCCATCCATTCGCGTAATGCCGACACATAAATCTCCCGCATCAGCAATACAATAGCCGGCAGCGTGATCCATAACGTTGCATAGCTGTGGGTAATCATCAGTAATGCCGCGCCTACAATAAGCTTATCGGCTACCGGATCGAGAAACGCTCCAAAAGGCGTCGACTGCTGTAGCTTGCGCGCCAGGTAGCCATCAATCCAGTCGGTTATTGCCGCCAGCCAGAAAATAAAGGCTCCGGCCTGATGAGCCCATTTCCAGTCGAGGAAGTAAACCACGACAAAAACGGGGATCAACACTACCCTGAACAGGGTAATTATATTTGGGATCGTCCACATACTTACTTCTCTGACTTTAACGCAGCACGCTATATTGTTATTAACAGGTTACGTTACACGTAACAGACTTAATGATGCAAATGATCATATATGGTTTCAGCCAATTCACCGCTAATTCCCGGTACACTGGCTATTTCATCTTTACTGGCGCGTTTAAGTCCCTGCAACCCGCCCATGTACTTTAATAGTGCCTGACGTCGTTTCGCGCCAATACCAGGGATCCCTTCCAGCGTTGACGTCGTTTTGACTTTTTGTCGCCGGTTACGGTGACCGGCAATGGCAAAGCGGTGTGACTCATCACGAATATGCTGAATAAGGTGTAGCGCCGGGGAGTGACTTTCCAGACTCAGCACCTCATGTGACCCCGCCAGAATTAATTTCTCCAATCCCGGTTTACGTGATGTTCCCTTCGCCACACCAACCAGTAACGGCTTGGTGTCTTCTGGCCAGTCTTCAAAGAAGGTCTCGGCCTGCGCCAGTTGACCTTTCCCGCCATCGATAAACAGAAGATCGGGGATTTTCTGCGCTTCTTTTACCGATTTATAGCGGCGTTTCAGGGCTTGTGCCATTGCCGCGTAATCATCCCCTGGTGTGATACCTTCTATGTTGTAACGGCGATAATCACTTTTCAGCGGGCCCTCACGGTTAAAAACCACACAGGATGCCACTGTCTGCTGACCCGAGGTATGGCTGATATCAAAACATTCCATACGTGAAATGGGCTGGTCACGCTCCAGAACCTCTTCCAGGTCGACGAAACGCGCAAATACTGATTTTTGCTGTCCGTACTGCGCTTCCAGCGCGGTTTGCGCATTAGCCTGTGCAAGCTTCAGATAACGGCGTTTTTCATCCCGTGCCCCCTGGTAAAAGCTGACTTTGTGTCCCGCTTCACCCGACAATAAATCAGCAATGGCTGACTGCTCGCTGAGTGTCTGCGCCATCACAATTTGCTTGGGAATAATTTTGTTACCTGCCAGATAAAACTGCAGGAAAAATGACTCAAATATCTCGTTTTCATCGGCGGTGTTTGGCACCTTGGGGAAAAACGCCTTACTGCCAAGGAGCTGGCTGTCACGTATAAACATTACCTGAATACAGGCCATGTTACCTTTCAGGGCAAAGCCGAATACATCCATTTCATCCTGAGTTCCCGATACCCACTGACGTTCCTGCACTTTGCGCAGCGCATTTATCTGATCGCGATAACGGGCAGCCGCCTCGAAATTCAAGTCATCGCTGGCCTGCTCCATTTTTTCTACCAGCGAGCCAATCACCTGCTGGTTTTTGCCCTTAAGAAACAGCCGGGCCAGATTCACCTGATCTGCGTATTCCTCGTCACTTACGTAGCCTTCAACACACGGCGCACTGCAGCGCTTTATCTGATACTGCAGACACGGGCGGCTTCGTGCCCGATAGTAGCTATCTTCGCACTGGCGAACCGGAAACAGTTTCTGCATAGATCGCAGGCTTTCTCTCACTGCCCATGCACTTGGGTAGTGACCAAAGTATTCCCCTTTGCGCTTCTGCGGCCCACGGTGGAATGACAAACGGGGATGTTCATGTGCGGACAAAAAGATAAATGGATAAGACTTATCGTCGCGCATCAGCACGTTATAACGTGGCTTGTACTTCTTTATAAAATTGTTTTCCAGCAGAAACGCTTCAGTTTCGCTGTTCACTACAGTCACATTGATATCCGCAATCTGGCTGACCAGCGAACGCGTTTTAGCATTGTCGACCTGCATACGAAAATAGCTCGACACGCGCTTCTTCAGGTTTTTGGCCTTTCCGACATATATAACCTCCCCCTGCGCATTGTACATGCGGTATACGCCAGGCTGATTGGTCAGGTGCTTAAGGTAGGCACCGCTATCAAAGTCAGTCATGCTCACTTACAGCATATTTGGGTCGATAAGTTTGTGTCGTAATGCCAGGTGTGTCAGCTCTACATCAGTCGTAACGCCGAGCTTGTCGAACATGCGGTAACGATAAGTATTCACCGTTTTGGTATTAATACACAGTTCGTTGGCAATCTCCGGCACTTTTTGCCCCCGCGTCAGTCGCAATGCAATATTCAGTTCGCGATCAGAAAGATTATCGAAAGGGTTATCAATGCCCGGGTTTAGTTTACTAATGGCAATGCTATGAGCAATCTCTGAAGAGAGGTACTTTTGACCGGCTGCAACTTTATAAATTGCCCTTATCATTTCATCGGGCTCGGCATCCTTTGTTAAAAAACCGAAGGCACCCGCCGCCATCACCTGGGACGGAATGGGGTTTTCTTTATGCATTGATAAACAAATTACCCGGGTATTTTCTGACATCCGGGTAATCTTTTTCGTTGCCTCAAGCCCGCCAATTCCAGGCATGTTCACATCCATTAATACGACATCAGGGGCATTACGTCGGCAATGCTGAACGGCATCTTCACCATTGCTGGTTTCAGCCATCACGGCAAAATCATCGACATCTTCCAGTATCCGGCGTATTCCTGTTCTGACCAGTTCATGATCATCTGCAAGGATTATTTTTATCACTGTTGCGGCTCACTGACTCAATTGTAATCTATTGTTCTTATACCAAGATGCACATCATCTTAGCGATGTTCTAATAATATCACGTTACAAACGCGGATGAAGCGTCTGCCGTTGATACTGCTAATTTAATTGTAAAGTGTACCAGCTGGTCTGACGACTGCTAAAATTGTTTTATTAAATAAGAAGATACCATTTCATAAGTGACAGCCCATGACCGCCATTGCATCAATTCAGTCACAAAACGTGACACTGATCAGTAATGGCTAACCGCGGGTAAATCAAACCACAGCGCCTCAACACGTTCCTGCGCTTTAATATCCAGCTCAATGGCAGACATTACGCCGATGGCATCACCTGCCTGCAATGCATACGTTGTACCTTCACATTGGATTTTAAGCGAGCCATTTATGATATGCAGATAACCAAAGCGCTCACCGGTTGATAATGAAAATATTTCCTTAGCGCCGAGTGTAAGCCGGTAAATGGCAGCATCCTGATGCAGAGTAAGCGACCCATCCTTCCCATCAGCTGTTACCAGAGGTGTAAAAGGTGAGTCTGTGGGCACCGTGAGCTGCGCATAGTCAGGCGCGACACCTGACTTTTCGGGCAGGATCCAAATCTGTAGAAAGTGTACTGGTTCACTGTCTGACGGGTTATATTCGGCATGCCGGATCCCTGCGCCAGCACTCATTCGCTGGATATCTCCCGCTGGTACCAGATACTCATTACCGGTAGAGTCGCTATGCTTGAGTGTGCCCGAAATCACATAGCTGATGATTTCCATGTCGCGGTGGCCGTGCGCATCAAACCCCTGCCCCGGTGCGACGCGATCATCGTTGATTACCCGCAACACTGAAAAGCCCATGAAATCAGGGTCGTAATAGCGACCAAAAGAAAAACTGTGGCGGCTGGACAGCCACCCATACTCTGCAACGCCCCGCTCATCATGTTTACGTACAAAATGCATACATTTCCCCATGGAGTTCAATGGCGTCAATTATACGTCCTGATTATGATAAAGCGTTTTCATATAATGATGGTAAACATTCGATAAAGTAGAATTTTATCCGGTGACATATCGGTATGGCCATCTTGCTAACGTCGTCATATAGCGTAATATCAGTGACTTGCAACGCGCACCGTTGCTAAGTCCACTTCGCGGCAGGCTATTATGATCATTGACAATATACGCAACACAGAAATTGCACCCAGTAATGTGCATGGGCATGGCCTCTTTTGCACTAAGGATATCCCTCCCCACACCGTGCTCTGCGAGCTGGACGGCCAGGTGATCCCCGCTGCGGTCAACGCCGGTGATACACTGGCTTATGAGTGGAATGCACTGCCCCATGAGTTATTGCTTGTTAGGCCAGTAAGAACCAAGTACAGCTACATTAACCATAGCCGGGTGCCTAACGTTGAAATTCAGTATACCCCTATCCGGGTTGTTTCACTGCGACAGATAAAGCAAGGTGAAGAGTTATTCTTAGATTACCGCAAGGAACCACTGCCCAAGGCCTACCTAAGCGGACACGGAGCCGACTATTTATGAGTAACCGTATTTATTGCTTCCAGCCAATCAAAACGACAAGCGGGCGCAAACCCGAACATGTCAGTCCGGCTGAGGATGTATGCAATAACGAATTGGTGAACATGCTGACCACATCAGGTGCCAATACACTGACAGGCCGCTATGAAAGCCCACAGCACCTGGCGGAATTCGGCGATGCTCTCGCTAAGCTCGGCCTGATAATTGAAGGCACGCCATGCTGTTATTTGTTTTATTCTGAGCGGCTTGAAACCTTTATGGCCCTTACCGAGATAACGGTGAAAGTGGATGATCTTCGCGCACTACCTGACAAGCTTTATCAACCATTGCGCACGCTTATGGTTGCCGCGTCGCCCTTGCAGTATGACAAGGTAAGTACCTGGATCCAGGCAAATAATCAGCAGTGCTGTGAAACAATTAAGACGCTGTCGAAAAAAAGCACTGCACGCGTTCTGCCAAGTACAGGCTACATCGTGTTTTTCAGTGAAAGTCAGATCAAACTTACTACTGATGCCGACAAGCATCGCTTCGTAGTAAATAACCATACCATTGATAATATTGAAGAGCTTAGCCGAACGTTTATGCAGCCAAACCAAGTGGCTGAACACCTGCCTGTTGCGGCCCCCTCTCAGCTGATTGTCTTTGGCTGGCAACACGGCACCGTGTTGTCAGTAACGGACACCCAGGCCAGTCGTATCCTGCTGGTGTTATTTGAAATTCAGATCATTTACTTTCTGGTGGAAAACCATTTTCGCCCGCTGCGCGCAGAAAAATATAAAATTGCCAAGCTGAATAACGATACGCTTAAACTGGAAGCTTTATACCGGGAGCTCGATACACTGCAGTTCCAGTTTAATACACTTGAAATTGAAAAAGACGTGTTTACTTCAAACCTCAAGCCCGACCAAAGCGACTACCTGATAAAAATAGAACGATACTGGGCCTTAAACAAAGAGTATCTGTCAATTCGTAACACATTACGCTTATGTCAGGAATCTCTTGAACGCAAACTGAGCCTGAATACTAACCGTGTGCAGAAGAAACAAAGCGACATCCTGTTTGTATTAGCCATCATTCAGATTTTTTCGATTGTCAGTATTACGCTCGATTATCACCAGCTTTCACCATTTGAGTTAAGTACCGGACTACCCGGTGGCGGGACGGTAAGTAAACTCACCATTTTAAAAGGTTTGGGACTGTTATCCGTGGCGCTGATTATTTATGCCTATGCGGAACGGGCAATCAACCATACCCGACGTGCGGTGTACTGGGTAGCTGGGTTACATAAGGAATGAGTTACCACAAACAAAAACGCCCCGCGTTTGCGGGGCGTTTTTGTTGAAATATGGCGGAGAGTGAGGGATTCGAACCCCCGGAAGGTTTGACCCTTCGCCTGATTTCAAGTCAGGTGCATTCAACCGGACTCTGCCAACTCTCCGTTGAGTGCTGCGTATGTTAATGATAATTCGGCGCGTGTAAAGAAAAAATCATCGCTGCGACAACTGTTTGCATAAAACGTAAGCACTTTCATTGGAAAGGGGTCAATCTGCAAGCAACAGGTAGAATCCTGCTTTACGCTAAGGACTGACAAACCCGGCAAGTAATGGGGTAACACGCCCCTTCGTTGATTGGCAGCCTGTTACGTGCAAGGCTTTTCATTCACCACGCCTGTAGGATGGATAGACTGACTGAAAGCGTGTCGCAAAAAATACCTGTCAGGTGTTAGCGGCAGATTTGCGGGTTGGGTTGCGCTTGCGCTTAACAGGAAAGATCCCAAACCAAAAGGCACATTCGAGCGCAAAGCCCAGAATAATAAACGTAAATAACCCGGTGGACGTCCCAAAGCTGTATGAGCCAATAGCCGCCAATAAAATCCCAGCCAAAACCAGGGCGCGCATTAATGTCTTCATGTCTATCCTTTTGTCTGCATTAATCATATCCGGCAGGTATTCAGGTGTCTGGCGTACAAACGCAGCCGGCTAGAATAACCGTTTACCGGTAACGGCAATATATAGCGCGATGAAGCCAACGCCCGCGTAAACCACTTCAAATGCACCAATATCGCTTAACCCATCCGTAATAAGGGTGGTTGTAAGCATTCCCGCAAGTACCAGACAGGGAATTGCTGCAACTCCAAGCAGTATCCTCGGACCGACGGGTAATTTGCTTTTTTCGGGGCTGTTACTCATAAACACTCAAACACTCATTAAATGCTGCAGAACCGCTGACTCAGACTAACAGACTGTTACCAACTAGCCCGGGCAGCAGAAAGGCAGCCGAGAGCGCCACAGAGCCTGTTAGCACAAACGCCAGCGAGCAAAACGTAGCCTGAACGAAGTACACTTTTGGCTGTGCTGAAGTACTGGTCTGGTAGGCACTGACTGTCAGTATAAATGCGGTTCTGATTTCCAGGTAGTAGCCATGGACCTGACGTAGTATGGGGAGGAAGTAAAACGCCACGAAGGCAAAGACCACCTCAACACCTCCGAAATGAAAAAGCAGCGCAATTTCTGGTGAGAAGCAGCCAACAACGCCGATGACCGTCAAGAAAGCGGCTTTCTCAAAAAAGGTAAGATCTTCCCATTTGATCATTGTCGTTCCTTGTTATCGTTTATACCGAGTATAAAACCCACAAAACTGGATTAACCACGCTTTTTGAATGAAATAAGTATGTGGGTATAAATTACTCAATTGCAAGGAATAATGGTAACTACACTGCGTGACTGCACCGAACTGGTAAATTGCCGCACTATCCTTCAGGCGTGCTCCATTGTGTGAAAACCTGGTAATGAGTGACTGAAACAGTCACGGGCAATAACTGTTTGACCGATATTAGCATGCCAGGTGTTTAGCAGGCACAAACAAAAACGCCCCGCGAGTGCGGGGCGTTTTTGTTTGAATATGGCGGAGAGTGAGGGATTCGAACCCCCGGAAGGTTTGACCCTTCGCCTGATTTCAAGTCAGGTGCATTCAACCGGACTCTGCCAACTCTCCGTTGAGTGCTGCGTATCTTAATGAAATTTTAATAGCTGTAAAGCATTAAATCAGTTTTTTGGTTTAACTGATGCGGTTTTAACCAAATCTATCTCACTCATCTTACCGTATAACGTCAATAGCGGTTCCCTGCCTTATTTTCTCTGAATAAGCTTGAAAAACGGAACCAAAAGCCATACAAAGTTTCTAAGTTTTAGTTTACCATCGTGGTCAACAACTTAAGTTCTGCTGGAGGAAACAATGGAACAACGTTCGGTGTATTCAAATGCATCACAATCGTCAGTGTTGCAAACCAACAAGGTTTTGCGCAACACGTATATGCTTTTGGCGATGACATTAGCATTTAGTGCCGTGTGTGCAGGTATCGCTATGGCGGTAGGTATCACGCCTATGATGTCGCTGCTGATGACTATCGGTGCCTTTGTGACGCTATTTGTCATTCATAAGAAAGCAGAGTCCGCGTCCGGAATTTACTGGGTATTTGCCTTCACGGGCCTGTTGGGTGCGTCCCTCGGTTATACGCTTAACTTCTATCTTGGCGTTGCCGGCCCCGGCTTAATCATGGAAGCGCTTGGCGCAACCGCGCTGGTGTTTTTTGCACTGTCGGGCTACGCCCTGACCACCAAAAAAGACTTCTCGTTCATGGGCGGTTTTCTGGTAGTCGGTTTGGTCGTTGTTATTATTGCTGCTATCGCGAATATTTTCTTCGCCGTACCGGCAGTGAGCCTCGCCATTAGTGCTGCAATCGTGTTTATTATGTCAGGCTTCATCCTGTTTGATACCAGCCGTATCATCCACGGCGGTGAAACGAATTACATTCGCGCCACGGTGGCGATGTACCTGAACCTGTATAACCTGTTCACTGCCATGCTGCACTTACTGGGTGCCTTTGGCGGCGACGACTAAGCACGTACGTTATCGGAGAAAACACCCCGGTTTCGGGGTGTTTTTGTTTTTATGGCGAACTATTCTGTCTTAATCACTACCCCACCCTATGACAACAGTGCCGGTGCATCAGCGCTGTCGTTTATACACGCCGCTATTGCTCAGGGGCATACAGTTGATCATGTATTTTTCTACCAGCAGGGGGTTTATCATGCTAACGGCTATATTTCGCCGCCCTCCGATGAGTTACATTTCCCTGAACAGTGGAAAATGCTGCATGAACAGCATCAGGTTCGCCTGTTAGTCTGCATAACTGCTGCGCTGAAACGCGGGGTTAGCGACACGGACAACGCCAGTGACAATGATCTGCCCGGGCACAACCTTGATGCGCCTTTTGAACAAGCGGGGCTCGGCGAATTTTTTACAGCCCTGCACTCCTGCGATCACCTGGTGCAATTTTAATGAAACGCATCACCGTTATTCTGACAACCCCACCCTATGGTGAAAGCCATAGTCACGATGGGCTGGACTTTGCAGTAGCCGGCACCAACTTTGGTCATCACATTGCAGTGCTGTTTGAAGGCGATGGTGTCTGGCAGCTCAAAGCTAACCAACAGCCTCCGAAAGGCATCAAGCATGTACTGAAACGAATTACAGCACTGCCCTTTTTCGATATCGAGGACTTGTTTGTCTGCGAGCAGAGCATGCTGTCACGCATGAGCGATGAAGCGTTGCCGGAAGAGGTTCGTAGCGTAACAGCGAAAGAAAAAGTCGCATTATTAACCGACTCAGATATGGTTGTGAGGTTTTAAATGTTGCTGTATTTAAGCGCTAACCAGTTAACTGACGAACTGCTCAGTACATTGTCAAACACAGCCCCTGACACACCGGTTTTGCTTACACAAAATGCGGTGTACCTTTACGATAAGATAAAGTCGCTGACTACAGCCAACGCCCCCATCATTTTAGAAGAAGACGCGGCTGTCCGTGGTATACCCACAACCAATAAATCAACCTGGACGATGAACGATTGGGTGCAGACAGGCAGCCTACATGTACCGTGGATCAAATTATCATGACTGACACTCATTACACATTGCATTTTAACGGTAAAGACATCGCCACCGATAAAGCCGGCTACCTGTTAGATTACGAGCAGTGGGATGAAGCAATGGTGCCGATGCTGGCTGAAAGAGAAAATATTTCGTTGACTGACGCACACTGGGAAGTGGTGCGTTTTGTTCGTGGGTTTTATTTAAAATACGATACCAGCCCGGCGATACGTGCGCTGGTCAAAGCCATGGCTCAGCAGTACGGCCCTGAAAAAGGCAACAGCCGCTATTTGCAGCGGCTGTTTCCAAAAGGACCGGCTAAACAAGCCACCAAGCTGGCGGGCTTACCCAAGCCCGCGCGGTGCCTCTGAATCAGGCACGAAGCTCGGTTACCCCGCCCATGTAGCTTACCAGTGCTTCTGGTACGCGTACACTGCCATCTTCCTGTTGATAGTTTTCTAAAATAGCAACCAGCGTGCGGCCTACCGCCAGGCCTGAGCCATTAAGGGTATGAATCAGCTCAGGCTTATTGGTTTCCGGATTTCGGTAGCGCGCCTGCATTCGACGGGCCTGGAAATCGGTCATATTTGAGCACGATGAAATTTCACGGTAGGTGTTTTGCGCCGGCAACCACACCTCCAGATCGTAGGTTTTACTCGCACCAAAGCCCATGTCGCCGGTACACAACACCACTTTTCGGTACGCCAGTCCCAGCTTTTGCAGAATTTTTTCGGCATGCTCGGTTAACGACTCCAGCGCATCGAAGCTGTCTTCCGGTTTAACCAGTTGGACCAGCTCAACTTTTTCAAACTGATGCTGACGGATTAAGCCACGGGTATCGCGACCGTAAGAGCCGGCTTCTGAACGAAAGCACGGTGAATGTGCTGTAAGTTTAATCGGCAGCGATTTAGCGTTAAGAATCTCATCCCGGGCCGTATTGGTCAGCGGTACTTCTGCGGTAGGGATAAGAGACAGCCCCTGGCCTTCTTCTGTTGCCGGCTTGGTATGAAACAAATCTTCACCAAATTTGGGTAACTGACCGGTGCCGAAAAGGCTTTCATTGTTGACCAGATAAGGAACATAGGTTTCCTCATAGTCGTGTTCGCGGGTGTGTACATCCAGCATGAATTGCGCAAGGGCGCGGTTCAAGCGCGCAACCTGTCCACGCATAATGACAAAACGGCTGCCGGTGATCTTCGCTGACGTGTCAAAGTCCACGCCATTGGCCAGTGCCTTGCCGATATCTACATGATCTTTAATCTCAAAATCAAAGGTTGGCGGCGTGCCCCAGGTTAATACCTCAACGTTTTCGCTTTCATCTTTACCCACCGGGACACTGTCGTGCGGCAGATTCGGGATCCCATGTGTGAATGCTTCAATCTCGCTTAATACGGCATCCAGTTTAGACTTGGCAGCATCCAGCTTATCACCCAAATCACTCACTTCGGCCAACAGTGGCGCAATGTCCTGGCCTTCGCGCTTGGCTTTCCCAATGGCTTTACTGCGAACGTTTCGCTCATTCTGTAACTCCTGGGTATCACTTTGCAACGACTTGCGTTGCTCTTCCAGGGCATTGAATGTTGCCACATCTAATTCAAAGCCGCGCGATTTCAGACGCTCAGCGGTTGTCTCAATGTCGTTTCGTAACCACTTGGGATCTAACATGTGTCTCTAATTATCCTTTCATTAATTCAATGGCCATCCAGCCTGCGACCAGACAGGCACTCACGTTCAGTAACACGTTAAGCAGTGCCTTGAACCACAGATCATTTTCTATCAGGGTTAACGTTTCGATGGAAAACGTAGAAAACGTGGTAAAAGCGCCGAACAACCCTACGCCAATCAGCAGACGGTAGGGCGAGTCTG
>CAZDUT010000085.1:0-11657 GCA_964508695.1 uncultured Alteromonas sp. | reverse complement strand
GCAATGGTCATGGCATCAGGAAAATGTTGGTATACCTCTTCGTTCAGCCAGCGAAGCAAACTGATCGCTTCGTAGTTTTCATTACCGCCGTCAACGTTAGGGATCCACTCTCCCTCGTTACGTGAGTAATCCAGGTAAAGCATGGAGGCCACTGCATCCACCCGTAAGCCATCGATATGAAACTTATCAAGCCAGTAAAGCGCATTGGCTACCAAAAACTGCCTGACTGAGTCTTTGCCAAAGTCGTAAATACAGGAATTCCAGTCGGGGTGCCATCCGCGGCGGGGATCCGCATATTCATAGACATGACTGCCATCGAACCGCGCAAGGCCGTGTCCGTCTTCCGGGAAGTGTGCCGGTACCCAGTCTATTACCACTCCAATGCCAGCCTGGTGGCAGGCATCGACGAAGAATTTGAAGTCATCCGGATCGCCAAAGCGACTGGTAGGTGCAAACATGCCAACCGGTTGATAGCCCCAGGAGCCATCAAACGGATACTCTGAGACCGGTAAGCATTCAATGTGCGTGTAGCCCATATCTTTAACATAAGGGATCAGCGTGTCGGCCAATTCCCGATAGCTCAGGTAGCGCTTTTCGCTGCTATCATCCGGGCGCCGCCAGGAGCCCAAATGTACTTCGTAAAAACTCATGGCTGAGGTGTATTTATTTTGCTTACGCCTCGCCATCCAGGCGTCGTCGTTCCATTCATACTGGTGGTGGTCGAACACCACCGAGGCATGGGATGGATACTGTTCAGCAGAGAAACCGAGTGGATCGGCTTTATGTGGCAGTGCGTTACCGGCAGCGTCTTTAATCTCATACTTATAGCGCTGGCCGCTTGCCATGTCGGGTACCACCAACACCCAATAGCCCAGATCGGTTTTCTGCATAGGGTGGCGACGTCCATCCCAGTGATTAAAGTCACCAATTAGCGATACGGCTGACGCATTGGGCGCGTAAACCGCAAATCGAACGGCATCAATCCGTGCGTTGCCATAAGCAACCGATACCGACTGCGCCCCCGCCTGACGATAGAGGTTAGCAGGCTCATGATCGATAAAATGCACTGCATGAAAGGCTTCCTGCTGATATTGGTAGGGATCTGTCACCGTATAGGTGTCGCTGTCGTTAGTGATATCCAGCTGATAATGCGTAGTTGCCCTGGCCTCTATCACCCCACTGAACACGCCCGGTTGCTTGCTAGCTTTTAATGGATAGGTATGTTCACCGTCTGCCAGACGCACTGTAACGTTCTTCGCATCTGGCAACCAAGCCGTTATCCGAAGGCCTTCTTTACACTGTGTTGCGCCTAGTACAGAAAACGGCTGGGAACAGCTAGCGTTCGCCAAATGCTGGTAATCTTGCATGCAGTACTCCTGACAAAAGCCCGCTGGAGGCGGGCTTATTGGTTTAGTTCATCAATTACTCGCTGGCTTTCTGACGGGCATCGGTAAGTGCATGCGCCAGCGCCTGAATATCCGGGTTGTCGAATATGCTGTCGAGGTCCTGGGTCAGTTTACGCCGCCAGTTCGGATATTCATCAAACGTGCCGGGAATATTGACCGGTTTATCCATTTGTAACCAATCTTCCAATTGTAAGCTCAGCAATGCGCTGGATCCCGTTGCCATGTGTTTTTGCAGACCGTAATTCAGTGCCTGGGTCATACCCGTCTCGTTGACATCACGCCCCACGGCATCATCTACTGAGCCATGACCATGCAATGAGTCCAGAATTGCCTGCTTATTCGCATGCCTATCCTGATACAGTTGAGACAAAATTTCATCGGTCGGATAAAGGCCGAGTTCTTTTCCGCGTTCCAAATCCAGACAGTGCCAATACCCAATTAAGGTTGGCATGTCATGGGTTGTCAAGGTCGACATCGACTGCACCGGATAATGGCTGGGCGAGAAAAACCCGCCATCTTCGGCCTGTTCAAAGAAGAACACGCGGTAAGAATACACCCCGTTGTCGGCCAGTTTAGTGCGGATTTCTTCCGGCACGGTGCCAAGATCCTCGCCAATCACCAGACTCTGATGACGATGACTTTCCAATGCCAGAATAGCAAGCAAATCGTCCACCGGGTAGTAAACATAACCACCGTCGCGGGCATGGTCTCCTTTTACTACCCACCACAGTCGCAACAGGGCCATGACGTGATCAATACGCAGTGCCCCAGAGCCAGCCATGTTCGATGAGAACAGATCAATAATAGGTTGATAGGCCTGCTCATATAACTTCTGCGGGTCCATCGGCGGCAGCCCCCAATTCTGTCCAAGCGGACCGAGTATATCCGGTGGCGCCCCGACACTCGCGTCGGTGCAGTAGAGATCTTTATTACCCCATATCTCAGCACTGCCCTCACTCACGCCCACCGCCAAGTCGCGGTAAAGCCCGATCGTCATCCCGCACTCATCGGCAACGGCGCTGACCTGCTCTAATTGCTCGGCGGCAATCCACTGCAAAAACAAATAAAACTTCACCAAGCGTGCATTCGACTTTTTGAACTTCGCCACTGCATCGGTGTGATAGTCTTTCACATCATCAGGGAATACCGGCCAGCCCCAGAATGGTTTGCCCTTCTCCTTTAACGTCTCCTGAAGCGCGTCGTAAGTTGCCAGCATGTCGAGGCTCTCGCCACCTGCTTTAACAAACGCCTTAAAGGCGCGGTTTTGTTTGCTGTTTTTTGACAGGTAACGGCTGTGGTATACCTCAAACACCGCTTTAAGCGCTTCAAGTTTTATCGAAGCCACGGCCTCGTAGTCAATATAATCAACGTCTCTTGCATGCTTTAGCCGCGCCTGGAAGCTTGGCTCAGCAACACGACGCTGCACATCCTCGTCATCAAAGCCGTCAATGGCTGACACATCAATATACAGGTAGTTAAGCCAGCGTCGTGATGAGGGCCCATACGGCGAACATGCATCCGGGTTGGCAGGAAAAAGCGCATGAATAGGGTTCAGACCAATGTAATCTGCACCGGTAGCTGCCGCCTTACGAACCAGCGCTTTCAGATCGGTAAAGTCGCCAATGCCCCAGTTGTCTTGACTGCGAACACAATAAAGCTGGACGCTCAGGCCCCAAATTTTCTTTCCTTGAGCAATAACATCGGGTGTATGGCACGCTTGCGGCGCAATGATGACACGCATACTCCCCAACTCATCGCCATTGTCTTTGGCCCGCAGCGTGACTGTGTGATAGCCCAACGGCAGACTAAATGGTATGGCAATCAAATATTCCTGAAACTCCACGTCGTCAATCTGTGCTGCCTGTATGAGTTCTTCATCGACAGGCGTGAAATCCACGCTCTGTTTACTGCCCTGCTCTTGCTCGAATTCAAAGCTATACTCATCGTTGACCAGTTCAATCGGCAATCGCACCGCCAGTGAAATGTGTTCATCGTCCCGATGTACCTGAACAGGATTTAACGGCGTTGCCCAGATCTTTTTTGCATCGGCAATCATATGATCCTGTATCGACTGCTCGTTGGACGTGTCATAGCCAAGCGCTTGCAGAAGTTTGGCCTTACTTTCGTCTGCGATTGTCGCTGGCTTACCCCATGCGTCCACATAATGGGTTTCAATGCCCCGCATTTCGACCAGCTTTTGCAGCAGTTGTTGTGTCATTTCGATGTAGTCCTGTGTCTGAGTGGGTGCACGTTAACTAGCATTAACCATTGTGCGTACATACAATTTTTTAACATTATTGTAGAAGACAATGACTGGGGGAAACTGAATACGTTTGCATAACGACTCGTTTTGTAATTTTGCAACATTTTGCCTATTTATTTTGATTAGTATGCCATTTTGATCCATACTTTACGTAATTTATTTTCACTTCTTACATTCGAGGTATGTCATGACAACACGCATCGGTATTAATGGATTCGGACGCATTGGACGCCTGGTCATGCGCGCTGCCGCAACCCGTGACGACATCGAGGTCGTTGCGATTAACGATCTGCTAGATACTGACTATATCGCGTATCTGCTTAAATACGACTCTACGCACGGCATCTATGACGGTGACATTTCTGTCGATAACAACAACCTGATTGTAGACGGTAAAAAAATCCGTGTGACATCGGAAAAAGATCCCGCCGCGTTAAAGTGGGACGAGGTTAATGTTGACGTAGTCGTTGAGTCCACAGGCTTGTTCCTGACAAAAGATAAAGCCTCTGCACATTTAGAGGCAGGTGCAAAGAAAGTCGTTCTGTCGGCACCTTCAAAAGACGATACGCCAATGTTCGTGATGGGCGTCAACCATGACACCTATAAAGGCGAAGATATTGTCTCTAATGCTTCATGCACAACCAACTGTCTGGCACCGTTGGCAAAAGTGCTGAACGACGAGTTTGGCATTGTTGATGGCCTGATGACGACGGTACACGCCACTACGGCCACTCAGAAGACGGTTGATGGTCCTTCAATGAAAGACTGGCGCGGCGGTCGCGGTGCAGGTCAGAATATCATCCCTTCTTCGACAGGTGCAGCCAAGGCTGTGGGTAAAGTTATCCCAGAGCTGGACGGCAAGCTGACAGGTATGGCCTTTCGGGTTCCAACCCCCAATGTATCGGTGGTTGACCTCACTGTGAACCTGGCCAAGCCAACCAGTTACGACGCTATCTGCGTGGCCATGAAGTCAGCGTCAGAAGGTTCGCTGAAAGGTGTGATGGGCTATACCGAAGATGCTGTGGTTTCGAATGACTTCATCGGCAATGATCTGACTTCTGTCTTTGACGCGACCGCAGGTATTGCGCTGACTGACACCTTTGTCAAACTGGTAGCCTGGTACGACAATGAGTGGGGCTATTCAAATAAAGTTCTGGATTTGGTTTCACACATTCACAAAGACTGATTACACGCGAACAGCGACGTAGCAACCGATAACAAAAATAAAGGTGCGATTTCTATCGCACCTTTTTTATTTTCCATGCACAATGCAATGATAGCTATTAAACGCTCAGGGGCCGATTGGAGGGACGATGACAACCGAAACCAGTATAAGTTTTGAAGAGCACTCAGGTATTACTTATCTGGTCGTCGAGAATGACTTTGCCTCAGCCCGCATCAGCCTGTTCGGTGGTCAAATCCTGTCTTTTGTTCCTAAGTCGGATAATATTGACCGGCTCTGGGTGAGCCCCCATGCCTTCCTGGATGGCAAAAAACCTATTCGCGGTGGTGTACCGGTGTGTTGGCCATGGTTTGCTGACGATCACGGACGGGGAAAAGGTACACTGCCATCGCATGGTTTTTTGCGCACCCAAAACTGGCATCTTGCCCAAAGTGCAGACGACGAAAAAGGCACGCACCTGATCCTTACACCGGGCTTCACCCGGGCAGCAGGCTTTGAACATGATAGCAGTGTGCGCTTATCTGTCAGCGTAGGCAGAGTCCTTGAGATTGCGTTGACCACCACCAACACCGGGGTGTCAGCGTTTACCTATAATGCGGCGCTGCATACTTATTTTTATGTCCCTGATATACACCATACCAGTTTGACCGGCCTGCACAGCCAGTTCACAGATAAAAATGATAACTGGGCGGTAAAAAAAGCACCGACGCCTTACTTGTTTGAAGGGGAAATTGATCGTATCCATGACTGTGGTGACTGTTCAGTGACCATCAATATTGACGATGAGCCGCTTACCCACGTTCATCACGCTAATAACGACTCGGTGGTAATTTGGACGCCCTGGCAGGGCGCAGCATCCATTACCGACATGGACGCCTTTGGTTTTGTGCACATGGTGTGTGTCGAAACTGCAGTGACGCAGGGCAAAACTCTGTCACCCGGTGATGCCCACACCTTTAAGCAAACCATCGACCCGGGGAAATAAAAAAGCCGTGGCAAGTTGCCACGGCCTGATGTTTTAACAGCGTCACTTAGGCCTTTTTGGCGCCTTCTACCGCATCTTTAGCAAGCTGGGTTATCTTGTCCCAGTCCTGGTTCTGCACGGCATCATCCGGCGCGACCCAGGAGCCCCCCACACAACTGACATTGGGTAAAGCCAGATACGCCTGATAGTTATCAGGGCCAATGCCGCCTGTAGGACAAAAACGGATATCCGGAAACGGCCCACTGATAGACTTAATGGCTTTAACACCACCAGACGCCTCGGCCGGGAAAAATTTAAGGAACGTATAGCCTGCATCTTTTCCCTTCATCAAATCCGACGTAGAGGAAATTCCCGGGATCAGTGGGATGGCACTGTCGTGTCCCGCAGCCAGCAAATCTGCCGTCATCCCCGGGCTTATCGCAAATTTCGCGCCCGCTTCCGCAACTTCTTTTAGTTGCTGGGCATTGGTGACCGTCCCCGCGCCGACAAGCGCATCGGGCACTTTTTGTGCAATCTCACGGATAACGTCCATTGCAACCGGCGTTCGCAAGGTTACCTCAAGCACACGGATCCCGCCGGCCATCAAGGCTTTGGCCAAAGGAACAGCGTGCTCTACATCATGGATCACCAGTACCGGTACAACCGGGCCGGCATTAAAAATCTCCTCTGGGGATACATCCCATTTCATAGTCATAATTAGCTCGCTGTTTGTTGTTGTAGATAGGCAGCCGCACCAAGCAGTCCGTGGTCGGGCTCAGCTATCAGATAAGTGGGAATGTCTTTTACATAGTGCTTCATCTGGCCCTTGGCTTCAAAACGGGCGCGAAAGTCACTGTTACGTAAAAACTCCGGGAAGCGGCCGGCAATGCCACCGCCAATAAATACGCCGCCGGTGGTTGCCATATTCAGTGCCAGATTACCGGCAAAACTGCCCATAATGCGGCAGAATTGCGTGAGGGTTGAGGTGCAGATGTCACAACTGCCATCCAGCGCAGCTTCGGTCACCTCTGCCGGGTCGGAAAACTCGACAGGCTTGTCGTAGTGCGCAGACAGCGCACGATAGATATTCAGAATACCACGGCCTGACATCACTTCTTCGGCCGACGCGCGGCCAAAGGTATTTTGCAGATATCGCCAGACGACGATGTCGGTCTCATCTACCGGTGCAAAATCAACGTGCCCGCCCTCTCCGTCAATCGTAAGCCAGTCACCGTCAACCCGGGTAATATGTTTAACGCCTAAGCCGGTTCCCGGACCAAACACGGCCTTGTTCCCGGTAAGCTTCGCCGTACCATCGCCAACCTGGATGACCTGGTCATCTCCAAGTACCGGCAACGAATGCGCCACCGCGGTAAAGTCGTTGATAACAAATAAGCTGGAGAGCTTTAACTGCCCTTTGAGCGCTGATTGTGAAAACGCCCAGCTGTGGTTGGTCATCACGACCTGATCGCCCAGTACGGGGCAGGCAATGGCAATGCAGCCGCCGGTAAAAGAATAGGCCGGCATATCCTTAAAATATTGCAGGATCGCCAGGTCGATGCTGGCGAAATCCTTACACATATACTTTTTAATGTCGGCAACCCCCGACTCGCAGATGCGAGCCAGGCGGATATTGGTGCCACCTACGTCAGCAACAAACTGATCACTCATAGGATTGCTCCTGTGTATAAAACAGTGAACAGGCCCCCTCTTCTGCCCCGGTCAGCATCGCCCGCATACCGGCAAACATTTCACGTCCCATGCCCAGGTGATGATGATCAACATCCGCTTCACGCGGTTGTCTGGCTTCCAGTTCCTGTTCATCAACACACAGGCTCAGTTCGCCGGTTTCGGTGTTCAGTTCAATCATGTCACCTTCCTGCACTTTTGCCAGCAGACCGCCATTATACGCTTCCGGTGTGACGTGAATGGCGGCAGGCACCTTACCTGACGCACCTGACATACGCCCATCTGTCACCAGCGCCACTTTATAGCCCCGGTCCTGCAATACCCCAAGCGGCGGGGTCAGGCGGTGAAGCTCGGGCATACCAATCGCAGTAGGTCCCTGGAATCGCACAACCACAACACAGTCACGGTCAAGATCACCGGCTTTAAATGCTTCGTCCAGCTCAAACTGATCTTCAAACACCACAGCCGGCGCTTTAATATGAATATGTGGTGAGCGTAGCGCTGACGTTTTGATCACTGAGCGTCCAAGGTTGCCATTTAGCACACTCAGGCCGCCATCCGGCTTAAACGGCTTATCCACGGTCGCTAACACGTCTTTGTCCAGCGACTCGGTAGGCCCGTCTTTCCATACCAGCTCACCGTCTTCCAGCATTGGTTCCTTGGTGTATTTCTCAAGACCATCACCCACAATGGTCTTAACGTCATTGTGTAACAGCCCCGCGTCCAGTAATTGTTTGACAAGCAGCGCCATACCACCGGCTGCTGTAAAGTGATTGATGTCTGCCGAGCCGTTCGGATAAATCCGTGTCATCAGCGGCACGGCATTAGAAATATCAGAAAAGTCGTCCCAGTTGATGATATAGCCTGCCGCGCGTGCCACCGCAATCAGGTGCATGGTATGGTTGGTTGAACCACCTGTTGCCAGCAGACCAACCAGGCCGTTGACCAGCGCTTTTGCATCAAGTACTTCGCCAATTGGCGTGTATTCGGTGCCCAGGTCGGTCAGACGTGTTGCCTGTACCGCCGCAGCGCGGGTAAGCGCTTCACGCAGCGGTGTACCGGGGTTAACAAAGGAAGAGCCAGGCAAGTGCAGCCCCATCATTTCAACCACTAACTGGTTAGAGTTTGCTGTGCCATAAAATGTACACGTACCTGCAGAATGGTAAGATTTAGACTCTGCATCCAGTAGCTCTTTACGGCCGACCTTGCCTTCGGCATAGGCCTGACGTACCCGCGCCTTTTCTTTGTTGGGCAGGCCTGATGGCATCGGGCCGGCGGGAACAAAGATGGTTGGCAGGTGGCCAAAGCTTAGTGAGCCAATCAGTAATCCGGGAACAATTTTGTCACAAATCCCCATCATCAGCGCAGAGTCGAACATGTTATGTGACAATGCTACTGCACTTGCCAGGGCAATCGTATCACGGCTCATCAGGCTTAAGTCCATGCCGGTCTGGCCCTGCGTCACCCCGTCGCACATGGCGGGTACGCCACCGGCAAACTGCGCTACGCTGCCAACCTGTTTAACCGCATCTTTAATGATTTCCGGATAGTCATGGTAAGGCTGGTGTGCAGACAGCATGTCATTGTATGAAGATACAATGGCCACGTTCGCTTTTGTCATAGAGCGCAAGTCGGACTTTTCTTCACTGCCACAGGCCGCAAAACCATGCGCCAGATTACCGCACGACAGCACACCACGGTGTGGGCCCTGACGACGGGCTTTATTAATTTTATCCAGGTAAGCCTGACGGGTTGCTTTACTGCGTTCAATAATACGTTGGGTAACGTCGTTAATCTGAGAATTCATTGCTGTCTCCTATGGCGCCCACATCAGGGTTACCGGCGCACGGTTAACCACTGCTGTGACGGGTTTTTGCGCTTCGGTTGCCCCATCAAGGGCCTCGGTGAGCACCTGTTTTTTCTTCTCTCCGGTCAGATGCAAAAAGATATTCCGGCTATTGAGGAGGGCTGGCAGCGTCAGTGAAATACGCTGATGTGGCGCTGTCTGCGGTGTCACCGCGATGCACGTGCGCCCACTGCTCATATCCAGCCCCTGCCTGACCTGCTCTGAGCACGGGAACAACGACGCTGTGTGCCCGTCTTCTCCCATTCCCAGGATCAGTGCATCAAAAGGCTGTGGCATACTGGCGATGCCCGCTTCGGCATCATTGACACCTTCTTCGGCGTTGTCATGCGCAGATTTCAACGGCACAAACCGTGCGGCCGCGGCTTCATTTACTAACAAATTACTTTTGACCAGACGGGTGTTGCTGTCATCGCTTGATTCTTCTACCCAGCGCTCATCCGCCAGCGTGATATCAACGTGGCGCCAATCCAGTGTTTTGTGACTCAGCGTCTCAAACAATTTGAGCGGTGTGCGGCCGCCACTGACAACCAGCGACGCTCTGCCACGGGCCTGAATTCCGGTTTCAAGAATGTCTGCCAGCTTGTCAGCAAATGCACTGGTGAGCGCATCTGCGGAGTCGAAAGATTCAATCGTCAATGCCATATTATTTCTTTTTAACCTGTTTGCTTTCATACCAGCTACGGTTTTCCCGTGCTAACAGCCCTATGGAATCCACGGGGCCCCATGTGCCAGCCTGATAAGGCTCTGGTGGCTCACTCGAGCTCTCCCAGGCAGCCAGAATTGAGTCAACCCAGCGCCACGCCTGTTCGACTTCATCGCGACGTACAAACAGCGCCTGATTACCCAACATGACTTCCAACAGGAGTTTTTCATAGGCATCTGGAATGTGTTCGTCGGCAAACGCCTCGGAAAAGCTCAGGTTAAGTTTAGATTTCTGCAGATCCATCGCCCCGGAGCTGGTCAGGCCCGGTACTTTATTCATTACCGTGATCTCGACACCTTCGTCTGGTTGCAGGCGAATAACCAGCTTATTGGGTGGCAGACTCTTGAAGCTGTCGCCAAACATGTTGTGAGGCTGGCGTTTGAAGTAGATAACCACTTCACTGACTTTGGTTGGCATTCGTTTGCCGGTGCGTAAATAGAATGGTACGCCGGCCCAGCGCCAGTTATCTATTTCCGCTTTAATTGCGACAAAGGTTTCGGTCTTACTTTGCGTGTTGGCATCTTCTTCTTCCAGATAGCCCGGCACTTCATTGCCTTTCACAAAGCCTGCGGTATATTGGCCGCGCACGGTGGTGTCATTGACATTACTTGCGTCAATGGGACGTAAGGCTTTCAATACTTTCAGCTTTTCATCACGAATACTGTCAGCATCCAGTGTGGTAGGCGGCTCCATGGCCACCAGGCTGAGTATTTGCAGTAAATGGTTTTGCACCATATCGCGCATCTGACCGGCATCGTCAAAATATCCCCAGCGGCCTTCAATGCCAACCGACTCGGCTACGCTTATCTGGACGTGGTCAATACAGTTATGATCCCAGTTGGTAGCAAAAATTGAATTGGCGAAACGCAGGGCTATCAGGTTAAGAACGGTTTCTTTACCCAGGTAATGATCTATGCGGTAAATCTGACTTTCGTGGAAGTACTCTGCCACCTGATCATTAATGACTTTAGACGACGCTAAATCGTGACCGATGGGCTTCTCCAGTACCACCCTGACACTCTTATCGATGATATCGCAACCATGTAGCCCGCGGCAGATATCGCCAAAGATAGCGGGAGGGGTTGCAAAGTAACACACCATCGTACGGCTGGGATCAACGTGCTCTTTAAATGAGTGATAGCTTTCCATGTCTTTCATATCGACACAGACATAGTCAAGCCGCTGACGAAACCTTTCCCAGGCATCCGGGCACACTTCATCGTCACAGAATTTATCAATGTTGGCTTTTACTTCATCAATGTATTCACTGACCGCCATATCTTGTCGGGCAACCCCGATTATTTTGGTGTCATCATGAATCAGTTCTGCTTTTTCCAACTGGTAAAGCGATGGGAGTAATTTACGTCGGGATAGATCGCCCTGCGTGCCGAACAGCACTAAATCACAAGGCTCGAAGGATGTATCCAATACCATATTTGTCGACCTTTTTAATACGCTGGTATGCCCCGGCGTCGGACGCCGTCGTGTATACCAGGACAGGATTTACTTATTGATAACACAAAATGTAGTAAAATTACAACTTATGCAGTGCACTGGGTATAAGCGCTTGTACGATAAATCA
>CAZDUT010000084.1:0-11724 GCA_964508695.1 uncultured Alteromonas sp. | reverse complement strand
ATTTCGGATGAACTGCCTGGGGTCAAATCACTGTCGGTAGACCACCCGTTGAGTGAACAATCGGTAAAATCTCCATTACTGATCATCGCGCCATGCGCTACACCCGTGCCTAGCAGCGATGCAATAATGAAGGGGAACAAGGTTTTTTTCATTAATCACTCCAACAAACAAACAAACAAACAAGTAAGTAAGTGAATAGCGCTTTATGGTAGCGCTTACATTTCAGGCCCAACCACGATTTCCGGGATAGTAATTTCGGTAAGAGAAAAAATGGGAGCGCTTACAATTTAGCCGGTGTTTGGTATGGTGGCAACATTGTGTTTACATTAAATTTACTGAATGTTTAATACTTTGGCTGTTGTGCACGACCAAGTGTATCCGCCAAGGCATGCGTTAATTGGCTACCGTAACGCGTAGTTTCTGAGCTTTCTTGCATAGCTTTTTGCGATTGCGCTAATCGAGTTGACTGATAATACCGCACATAAAAAAGTATCGAACTGGCACAAAGGCGAAACTAAATCATTTCACCCGAGTTAGTGTTGTTGACTTGAAAACCACGGCCTGTAAAGCCTTCCTGTTTGATAGCCATTCTTCAGCAAGGTTGCTGAGGCGGTGAGCGAGCGTATTTATTTCATGCCACTTTGTATCCGCTGATACTTTGAGTAATCAGTTGCGGCGAGTTAATGACCCTCTCACCGCATTGCATAATCTCTTCCTTCGTCGCCTGCGTAATAAGGTCTGCGATTACCAGGGGTGACGACATGCAACGTTGCTCCGCAGCGAAATTAAAAAGGAAATATCCAATGTCAAAGAAACCCCAGTTAACCACTTCGGCCGGCGCCCCCGTTGTCAGTAACAAAACCTCGAAAACGGCAGGTGAGCGTGGTCCGGTTTTACTTCAGGACTATCAGTTAGTTGAAAAACTGGCCCATCAAAACCGGGAGCGCATTCCCGAGCGTGTGGTGCACGCTAAAGGATGGGGTGCTCAGGGTACGTTTACTGTCACCCACGATATTACCCAATACACCTGCGCTGACCTGTTCTCGGAAGTGGGTAAGAAAACAGAGGTATTAAGCCGTTGGTCTACGGTGGCTGGCGAGTCTGGTGCAGCCGACACAGAGCGTGACGTGCGTGGTTTCAGTCTCAAGTTTTATACGGAACAGGGTAACTGGGACATGGTAGGCAACAACACGCCTATTTTCTTTATCCGTGACGGCTTCAAGTTCCCTGATTTTATCCGCACACAGAAGCGCCATCCCAAAACAAACCTGCGCTCGCCTGAAGCAATGTTTGATTTTTGGGCTGCACAGCCTGAGTGTGTTCATCAGGTCACCATCTTGATGTCAGATCGCGGTATTCCCGTGTCGCCGATGCACATGAACGGTTACGGCAGTCATACCTTCAGTATGTGGAACAAAGACGGTGAGCGCTTTTGGGTGAAATTCCACTTCAAAACCCAGCAAGGCATTAAAAACTACACCAATGAAACCTCTGAGAAAATCATTGGCAGCACCCGCGAGAAATATCAGGAAGAGCTGTACAATGCCATTGAAGAGGGCAACTTTCCTAAATGGACACTGTATATCCAGGTGATGCCTGAAGAAGAAGCAGGGCAGCAGGCATACAATCCCTTTGATCTGACCAAAGTGTGGCCGCATGATGATTACCCGTTGATTGAAGTGGGTGAGTTGGAAATGAACAAAAATCCGGAAAACTATTTCCAGATGATTGAAAATGCCGCATTCAGCCCGTCTAACGTGGTACCGGGGATAGGTTTTAGTCCGGATAAAATGTTGCAGGCGCGGATTTTCTCTTACGCTGACGCGCACCGCTATCGTCTTGGCACTCATTACGAGGCGTTGCCCGCCAATGCACCGAAAAATGCCAAGGTGAATCATTATCATAAAGACGGTGCGATGCGCTTCTTTACTAACGATTTTGATAATCCTGATGCCTATTACGAGCCGAACCAACACGAAGGACCGGTAGCAGACTTCACAGTCAAGGAGCCGCCGCTTCGTATAGATGGCGATGCAGACCGGTACAACCAAGAAGAAGAGGATGTCGATTACGTCCAGCCTCGCGCGTTGTACAACCTGTTTTCTGATGAGCAGAAAGAGCGCCTATACCAAAATTATGCTGCGGCGATGGGTCCATGCTCAGACGGTGTAAAAGAGCGTTGGTACGCTGTACTGGAAAAAGTGCATCCAGACTACGCCGCAGGGGTGAGAAAAGCCGTAGAGTCACTGGACACCGATGTGAATACCGTGCCGATCACGGAAAATACACCGATTGAAGATAAGTAAGTTTATTTTGCTCATAAAAAGCCGGTGTCATACTCGCCGGCTTTTTTATGGTTTTGCATAAATACATACAACCCCATACCTTTCAGATTGCAAAAAAAGATGTGGGGGACGATTCATACTACGCTGGATTTGGCTGTCAAGGACGTGAACCCGGGCGGTTATTTTAACGACAGGCATGATTGATTGTAGAGCGCCGCTATTGCTGAGCAGCAGGCTCCTGGTTCTCGGTGTCGGCTGACTCGTAGCTGTAAGGCTCACCCTCTTCATCCTGCAACTGGTAGTCATAGGCAGCCTGAAGCCCCGTCTCTTGCTCATCGTCCTCTTCCAGAATCTGCTCAATATGTCGTGGGTAAAGCGGTGATAGTAACGCCACCACAATGCCAACAACCGCAAATGTCGAGAACGCTCCGCTATATCCTATTTGATCGACCAGAAAACCCACAGTAGGTGAGCCAACCGCCTGGCCAAGCGACACTGCCATAAACGGCAGAACTGGTCCCATGGATAACCTCCCGGGCAGCAACCGGATACCACTCATCAAGTACAGTCCGGTCAGGCTCATATAGGCCAGGCCGAAAACAAATGCTGAGAACCCAGCGAGCCAGATAAACTCAGGACTTGCCGCAAGCAATGCCAGGCTGGCAGCCAGCATCATCAACATCAGGGCCTGGGTGATAGGCGGATTATTTCTGTCTGCCAGATCGGCCACTACAGCACCTCCCAGCCCAGCAATACCCAGCGCCAGCCACAGCCAGCCTGTATAGTGTGGCGGCAGGTCTCCCAGGTTTATCACAAGGTCGGGGGCAAATATCCAGTAAGCGGAAGAGATAAATCCCATTGCCAAAGCAAACAGTGAAAGCCGCAGTAAACGCCACCACTGTAACATGGTAATGGGCGGGGGCTCGGCAGCATCGGAGGGAGTGACACGGGAAACCGAGGGGATAATAAACCAGGCAGCGACAAGACCTGCCAACGTCAGGGCCGTAAAACCCAGGTAGGTGTAACGCCAAACACCAGCCATGAACAGTACTGCAGGCACCGCGAGCACTACACCCACACTGGTGCCCGCATTCATAATGGAGCTGACGCGACCATGCATTGAACGTGCAACCAGAACCTGCATTGCTGAGGTCAGGGCCGGCATCATCAGTCCCGTACAAATGCCACAGGCCACCACACCCAGACTGAGCGACACAGCGCCCCTTGCCTGACTGATAAGGAGAAGACCGATCACCCCAAAGCCACCGGAAAGCATCGTCGCATTGCGGGCGCCCAGTCTAATTGCCACCCAAGGGGCCAGTGCGATAGAAAAAAGAAAACTGATAAGAGGTAGTGCACCGATAATACCAATCAGATAGGTGGACAATTCAAGATCGTCGCGAATGGCTGGCACAAATAAACCAAACGCGAAACGCGCAAGGCCGAAGCTGATTGCAATCAAAGAAGCGCCAAACAGAGCAAATCGCATGCTCGATACCGATTTCAAAAACCTTCTCCTAAACAAATGTGCTTTTGCAGGCTCCAGCCAATAAACGTAGGCGTTATACCGGAGACTTTCAAACCCGTTAACTCTGGTGGCGTAGCTGGTAGATAATCCGAGGCAGTAAGTGTTATGGCGCAGTGCAGGCGATGATTATTGGTAACCCGGGCGTCGGCCAGAGCTCCTGAGGTAACTGATGTCTTTGTTTCACACGGTCAGCGGTCTGCTGCTTGAACGAGAAAAACTTGTTGCTTCTTAGCCGTTCACCTACGCTAGCAAACAGGTAACGTCATGATTAAATAGCCTGATGGATAACAAAAAAACCAGCTCCAGAGAACACCATGTGCAGTTGCCCCAGCCACCACATCCCGAAAAGCGGCGTGAACCCTTGCCGTCGAGCCTTCATCCGGAGGAACACAGCGAGCACGCCGTCAGTGAACGCATCAGTGCGATTATGGCAAGTCCCAGCTATCGTCGCGCAGATCAGGATATTGCATACCTGAACGAGGATGCGACGCGAGGGTTGCGCCTACAGCTGGACTTTCAGAAGGCCGAGGATCAATTGTCTGCGCATCAGATCAAGCACACTATCGTGGTGTTCGGTAGCACCCGCATCCGCGATCCAAAAAGTGTCCGCCAGACGATAGAGCGTTTACAGACCCAGTTAGTCGCCGAGCCAGGTAACGCTGACGTTGCGCAGCGCCTTAAGATTGCCAGACAACTTCTGCTTAAAAGTCGTTACTATGAGGTGGCAACTGAGTTCACTGCGCTGGTCAGTAACGCGAGCAAGCAACTTACCGAAGGGCAACTGGTGGTAATGACTGGCGGCGGACCAGGAATAATGGAGGCCGCCAACCGCGGCGCCTTCGACACTGGCAGTAAAAATATCGGGTTGAATATTAACCTTCCCCATGAGCAGCTGCCTAACCCGTATATTACCCCTGAGCTGTGCTTCCGCTTTCGGTATTTCGCTGTGCGAAAGCTGCATTTTTTACTGCGAACCCGCGCGCTGGTGGTATTTCCCGGTGGTTATGGCACCTTTGATGAGCTGTTCGAAACCCTGACCCTGATGCAAACCCGCAAGTTACGGCCAATGCCGGTGGTGCTGGTAGGCGAGACATTCTGGCGTCAGGCCTTCAACGTGGACTTTTTGGTTGCCGAAGGCGTGATTGACCTGGAAGACAAAGAATTGTTTTGGTATGCGGAAACTGCCGAGGATATCTGGGACAGTATTTGCCAGTGGCATCGGTTAAATGGTACCCGGTTGCCCTGCGACTGCAATGAGGGGAATGCGTAAAGATGGTAAAGAACAAATGTCAGGCTTGACATCATCATAAAGATGCCATCATTATGATGACACAATAATAAGAAAATGCAGTGGATGTATGCAGGATACCGTTTCTCCCGAGCTCAAAGAGAGCCTTCATGATTTATCTCATGCCCAGCGTGAACGTCTCGCGTTTATCGATTTCAGTTTGCAGTATTTCGGTCAGGTAACCCGACAGGATTTAATCACACGGTTTGCCACCGGCCTGGCCGCCAGTACCCGTGACTTTACGTTGTACAAACAGTTCGTGCCCGGCAATCTGCAACTTGATCAGACGACCAAGCAGTACCGGCGTAAAGCCGGGTTTAAACCGCTGTTCAACCACAATCCGGAGACTATTCTGCATAGCCTGAGTCGTGGGTTTGGCGACGGCTTATCAGGTCAGATAACCCCGTCGGAGCATTGTTTTAACGCCGTGGGACTTATTCACCCTGACGCCGATATCATTGCCAGTATTATGCGCGCCATTCATAACGGCCAGGTGATTGATGCCGATTATGTCAGTTTGGCATCGGGGCAGTCTGTGCGCGAGATGGTGCCTCATGCCATTGTAAATAATGGTCACCGCTGGCATGTGCGCGCTTATGATCCTGCCTCAGCCTCCTTCCGGGATTTCGTTTGTACCCGCTTTATCAAGGTCTCGGTCAATGGTAGGGATCGCATGGAAAAGGAATGCCCTGAGCACGATACTGCGTGGCAGAAAAACGTCACGCTTGAGTTGGTGGCACACCCCCATCTGGAAAATCCAAAGGCTGTGATGCTTGACTACAACATGCAGAATGGCCAGAAGACGGTGACTACGCGCGCGGCGTTGGCCGCATATCTGTTGCGTTACTGGCAGGTTGACTGTTCGGAGGGACACCGTATTCAGGGGCAGGGGTGTCAGCTGGCGCTGGCTAACCGAACCGTTCTGGCTGAGATTGAAAGTGCGCACCTTGCGCCGGGCATAACCCGACGTTGATCGCTGGGTCTTTGTCTTTATTCATACTACACTTGCGTGTCTTTTTTTCGCACTGAATTAACTTTTTGCTGCGTCATTGAACATTGAAAATGGCGGGCAGCGCCGGTCAACACCGGGCAACCAATAAGAACAGGAAGCTATGGCTGGATTAAAGCGAATTATTCTTATCGATACCCATTTGCCGGGGATCGTCGAGCTGAAACTGGATGGCCACACCAACATCTGTGGTACCAATGCATCGGGCAAAACCACGCTCCAACGTCTTATCCCGGTATTCTACGGAGAATACCCAAGCCGCGTGGTCCCGGCGACACGCGACAGTTTCGAGCGTTGGTATTTGCCACGCACCTCAAGTTTTATAATCTACGAGTATACTCGCGCCGATGGCGACCTGTGTCAGGCGGTGCTCTCGTCTAATGGCAGTGGGGTAAACTACCGGTTGCTCGGAAAGCCCTTCGATATCGACGATTACCTGTTTAAACAGAAAAGCGGTAAGCACACCAGTATCAGCAGCAATGACCTGGCGCGCGCCATGAAGCGCAACAACATCACGGTGAGCAGCTTGCTTAATACCAAGGACTTTCGTGCTGTCTTGCAAAACGACCATGGGGTGCTGAACCAGAGCAGTAACGCGCGCGAATTGCTGGGCTACGCCAAAGTGTTCTCCATGTGCCAGGCCGGTGAGCACGTCCGACATATAGAAAAGCTGGCCAAAGCTGTGCATTCCAAAGAAGGCAAGATGGAAACCATCAAAGCCATGATTGCCGCTATCCTGGAAGAGGATGGCGTACAGCCGCCAGCTTCTAACCTGAGTCGTCAGCGGGTGGACGATTGGATCCGTGAATGTCACCTGATCAAACAGTTTGATGCCATACGCCCGGAGTTCAGTCGCCTGGAACAGGCGGATATGGCGCTGACCACCACAGAAGCAACCCTGGCTGGTCTGAAAAAACGGTTTGATACCGATAAGTCGGCGCTACTCAGTCAGCTGGAGCAGAATAAAACTGCGCTGGAAGATACCCGCCACGAAGTGAAGCAGAACGATAACGAGTGGCACGACACCCGCGATCACCTCAACCAGGTGGCGTCATCGGCCCGTGCCGACGTGGATAAATTTACGACAGAACTGGATGCGGTAGAAGCTGAATTTGAGAAATGGCAACAGGATGACATAGACCAGTTAAAACAAGATGTGGAAGCGCTGCCACAGTGGCAAAACGAGCTGGAAAGCGCCAGTGGCCGCTACCAGCTGCTAACCGAAAAGCATCAGGATATTGAATCTGCGTATAACCGCCAGGTAGCCGAGCTGGGCGATAAGCTGAGTCAAGCTATTGAGCAATTGTCTGCCTCGCGTCAGGAAGCGGCGGATGCGAAAAGCGATCTGCAACAAAAAGAGCGTGATGCCTTGCAGGCAATCCGCGATGATTTCACGGCCCGGCTGAACACACTGCAGGATGACTATCAGCAACAGCGAAACGATCTCAATGTTGCCGAAGCTGAGCTTAATGCTTCACTGACTAATGCCGGTTATAACGAGTTTGAACAGTCCCAGCTGGATCTGCTGGACGCCGGTATCAAGGAAGCGTCAGTACGCGAGGACAGCGCCCGAAGTGAGTACCGCCAGGCCCAGCAGGCTCACAGTAAAGCCCAGCAGGTGCGTCAGAATGCCACCTCTGAACTGGACAAAGCCCGTGCAATTTACCGTAAACAGGAAGCCAATGTGGAGCAAATCAACAGTTTGCTTTACCCGGGGCAGGGCACACTGCTGGAGTTTTTACGAGGCAATGTCGAGAACTGGGAGCAGCACTTAGGCAAGGTGCTGCGTGAAGATCTGTTGTCCCGAACAGACCTCCACCCCGTGTTGGCCGACGGTAACAGCGAAAGTCTGTTTGGCGTCAAACTGGCTTTGTCAGATATGGCGGTGCCGGATTATGCGCGCAACGAGCAGTCGCTGCGCGATGCGCTAAAAGAGGCAGAAGCTGCGCTTGAGACGGCGCTGGCATCCCAGAACAATTGCGAAACCACACTGGCCAAAGCCAATGAGGAAGTGCGCAATGCCGAGTTGGCAATGACGCAAAAAGACAACGCAGTGAAAAGCGCCGAGGCGGCGCGCAAACGGGCGCAACAGGATCGCGACGCCGTGCTCAGTGAATACCAGCAGACGTTGTCCGAGCGAAAGCAGAAGGCGAAATCGCGCCTGGAAGCCAACCGCCAGAGCCAGAAAAAAGCACAAAGCCAGTTTGAGGCAAATCGCGATGAGATCAAAGATCAGCAGCGTGAGTCTGAAACCGAACACAGTTTCCATTGGCAGCAACTGATTGCTGATACCGAAGCCCGTATCGCCAAACTAGACAGTGATATGAAATCTGCAAGGGAAACGGCCGCCCGTGACCGCAAAGAGCTTGATGCCTGGCTGGAAAATGAACTGAACAATCGTGGTGTCGATGTAGATGAAATCGGCGATCTTAAAAAGCGCATCAAGTCGCTTAAAGAGGCAATTTCGAAAACCCAGTCTGCCCGTCACAAAGTGACCGATTATGACCGCTGGTACACCAATGTGTTTACCGGCCAGAAAGTCAGCTGGCAGCAGTCACTGAGTAAGGCCAGAAAGGCACTGACCGAAGCGCAGCGATCATTGGCCCAGAAGCAGGCCAGTTATAAGGAGGTGCGTGAGAAACTGACTGATACCCAGGCCCAGCTTGAAGCTGAGCATACCTCAGCCAGCTCGCAGCTTGAGCAGGTAACCGCGCTTATGAAGTCTCTAGCCAAGCTGACACTGATGGCGAAGGATGAAACCACGCAAAGCGATGAGACCAGCATCACCCAGCGATTATCACAGGCGCAGGAGTTGCTTCAGGAGCGTGAAACGTTGCTGAGCGATATTCGCACCTATGTGGAGCGCTTTGATCAGCTCATTGCGGCGCAGGCCGGTACCGGCCTGTCTGATACGTGGGAACGGGCGCGCGAGGAGTGCTCGGTGACAAATGCACATGGCATGAAGGGAATCGATCACCGTCGTATGGTGTCGCACCTGGCGCAGCTGCTTAACGTCATCGTCCCGCAGAAACTACAGGGACTGCGAGAGCAAGGTCGGATCTTCGGTGCCGATCTGAGCCAGTATTATTTTGTACTGGCTGACATCGATAAGCGTATCGTGGCGCAAAGCCGCCGAATTACTCAGGAAGTGGACAGCGAACTGTTCCTGGATGGTGTGTCTGAGTCAGCGGTAAAAATCCGCTCACGGATCAGCGAACTGGAGTTCTGGCCAGAGCTCGAGGCGTTCCGCAAGCACTATGAACAGTGGATGGAAACCGGAACAGATTCTCTCCCGGAAGATGAATACGGACAGAGTATGCGACGGGTACTGGATATTCTCGGCCGCGCCGCTTTAGGTGGCGGGATCAGCAAGTTACTGGACATTGAACTGCACCTGCGTGAAGGCAACAGTGATCTGGTGATCCGTACCGACCGTCAGCTTAATGAGTCGTCGAGTCATGGTATGGCCTACCTGATCTTGTGTAAATTTCTGTTGGCCTTTACCCGGCTGCTGCGGGGGGATGCCGATGCGACCATCCACTGGCCAATTGACGAACTGGGTACCCTGCACCAGAGCAACGTGAAGAAAATTTTTGATGCCTGTCACAACAACAATATCAGTGTGGTTGGCGCCTTCCCGAACCCTGAGTCAGACGTCCTGACATTGTTCGAGAATCGCTATCTCATTGATAAAGTCACGCGTAAGCTGCAAGTCGTTGAGCCGAAGGCGAATGCGATTGCCGAGCGTATTGCTGAGCGCCGTCGCGCAGAGGAGGAAGCATTATGATGACCGAACAGGGCCGCGTACTTTCCAAATTACTCGGTGGGGAGTTTATCTGCCAGGTAACCGACGAAGACGGCTGGCGTTTCCTGAAAAGTAATGACAATGCACAGCAGTTGGAACCGCATCTGAATCTGTTAAATCGTTCGCTCTCAACGACCGCTGAGGGCGATGTGTTTTTTGCCTCTTATCAGACTATCACTGACAGCGAGCGTAAAAGCCTGTCGCAACAGTTTCAGGATACCACGTCATCACTGGTGCCACTGGTGGAGTGGCTGGTGCTGGTGCAACAGGCCAGCGAGTCGGACGTGCCGGTCACTATGGGCAGCGCCATTCGGTTGAGCGAGTTGCAGGGGATCATTGAGGATACGCCGGCCTACGCAGAGCAGCTCGAGAAAATTTCCCGCTACCGCCTGTTTGGCTCGACCAGCGTCAATCTCGACGGACAGCTTAAACAGGTATTTAAACGATTGACGGACCTGGGTTACCTGATTAAACCCAATCCTGAAAAACAGATCTATCTGGCAACCGGCAAAATCGAACACCTTTACGAGATGATCCGTTTCATTGACGAAACTGAATCGCTGTCACTCTCAGAGCAGGCTGATGCCGCAATTTCCCAGGGTAGCTTGCTATGAGTCAGGTGCTGCTGGAAGCGGGTACACGCTTGCTGAATGCATTGGGGCGGCACAGTGATGTCATCATGGCGGCCTATATCAACGGCTCGGTCAGCGAGCGTGATTACAGTCCCAAAGTGTTAGAGCAACTGTCGCAATTAGGTGTGCTGTGGCGGCCTGACCCGCAAAGTGATTTGCGACTTAAAAGCGCTGTGCGCACTATGCTGGAAGGCAGTTTACAAGACGAGCGTAATCGTACGATCAACGCCAATATCGGCGCTGCGATTGCCGGTCTTAAAACACTGGCCGCTCACTATAAGGAGTCTTTGCATTTTGCGCGGTATGCCGAGGCGTCGTCGTACATGGGCGATCTCACGGAGCACGTGTACCAGCTTAGCGAGTCGTTGGCTAACAGTGTGCGTGTGGTGTTCAGCCGTATAAATAATGAGTTCGGTTACGTCTCTTCCGTGGATGCTAAAATTCGTGAAAACGAGCTGGCGCAGGGGCAGGTGACAGAACTACTGGCACAGCTGGAATGCTTTCAGTTTGATGAGTTAAGTGAAATTGCCGGCAGCAACCGCGAGCTTCGCCATTTGCTGGTGGTGGCCTTGCAGCAGCGTTTCTCGAAGGCTGCGCAGGAGCTTTCCGTGGCGCAGGCGCGACTGTTGGATCTCATGGGGCGTTTCCGTGAGTTCCAGGGCAAGACGCGGCTTCTCAAGGGCTTTTTACTGCATATGGAGCAGCACCCCGATTTTCAGCCGGGCAATTATGCCGGCTTAAGTCAGGTGCCTGCGCTCTTCAATCAGGCTGACGGTATGCTCGCGCCTGCCAGTGCAGACGTCAACCGGGTTGACCATGAGGCTGACTATCAGCAAATCGTTGCCTCGCTGACTCATGTGCACCGCCGTAAAGACAGTGACGACGAGTCACATAAGCCGTCACAGGAAATTGATATCAGCGAGCAGTCCAGCGTGTCGCTGGGTAAAGATCCACTGCAACAAGCCGTAGATGCATTTTTCTGCGAGGTAATTGACTCGGGCCAGCCGATGTCGGCGCTAAACTACTATTCTGGCAAGGCACTGGACTTCGATCAGGAGGTGTGGCTCTACCAGGTGATTGGCGGTTATCAGTCACTGGATGAAACCAATAAAGCCTTTTTTGCGCTCGATACACACGGTGAGCCAGACAGTGTGTTTAACGGCAATTTCTATATCAA
>CAZDUT010000083.1:3241-11847 GCA_964508695.1 uncultured Alteromonas sp. | reverse complement strand
AAATAAGCGAGGATATCAACAGTTTGAGTAAAGTGGTAAGCAGTGAATTTGTACTGGAGCCTGAAGACAACCGTCGGCTATCAAGCCTGTGCGGTCCGTTCGATGAAAATATTAAACAAATCGAACGCCGCCTGGGTGTTGAGATTAGCTACCGAAACAACATGTTCAAAGTGTTGGGAGAGCCCCAGCAAACCAACGGTGCATCTGAGTTACTGAAACTGTTGTATATTGAAACACAGCCCGTGAAAGGGATTATTCCTGTACTGGAGCCAGAACAAATACACCTGGCCATCCAGGAGGCGCATTCGCTGGAGCAGGAAGAAGCACCGCAGTACGGGAAAGAAGCGAATATCCGCACCAAGCGCGGTGTCATCAAGCCACGCAACGGCAACCAGGCAAAATACGTCAGTAACATCCTCAATCATGATATCAGCTTTGGTATCGGCCCTGCGGGTACAGGTAAAACCTACCTGGCTGTAGCCTGTGCAGTGGATGCGCTGGAACGTCAGGAAGTACGACGTATTCTGCTCACGCGACCGGCAGTAGAAGCCGGCGAAAAGCTTGGCTTTCTGCCTGGCGACCTGTCACAGAAGGTCGACCCTTACCTGCGTCCGCTCTACGATGCCTTGTTTGAAATGCTCGGTTTTGAAAAAGTTGAAAAGCTCATGGAGCGCAATGTCATTGAGGTTGCTCCGCTTGCCTACATGCGCGGGCGTACGCTTAACGATGCATTTATTATTCTGGACGAAAGCCAGAACACCACCGTGGAGCAAATGAAAATGTTCCTCACCCGTATTGGTTTTAACTCCAAAGCCGTGGTTACCGGCGACATCACACAAGTTGACTTGCCCAGAGGCGCACGCTCAGGACTCCGTCATGCCATTGATGTATTAAGCGCCGTACCGGATCTGTCGTTTAATTTCTTCGCCGCTGGTGATGTGGTACGCCACCCTGTGGTTGCTCGCATTGTAAAAGCCTATGAAGAGCATGACGCTGAGCAGGATCAGCAACGTAAACAGCGTGCCGAGGAAAAAAAACAAGCCGGCAACGACCAGTCTGATGGCTCCCGCTCTGACGCCGATCCTGCCTCGTGACTGCGTTAGTTGATTACCAGCAGGCCTTTGAGGGCGATACCACCCAACAAGTATTGCCCTCTGAGGAGGACGTGACGAGATGGGCTACCGCCGTGCTTCGACATCAGAAGGCCGGTGAACAGGAGCTAACCATACGGTTTGTCGGTGAAGAAGAATCAGCTGAGCTTAATGGCGCATACCGCGGTAAACATCGCCCTACCAATGTACTGTCATTTCCCTTCGAATGCCCACCTGGCATGGAGATAAACCTGCTGGGCGACTTAGTAGTGTGTGTCCCGGTGATACACAAAGAAGCTGAAGAACAAAACAAAGCGGTGAACGATCATTATACGCACATGATTGTCCACGGCGTATTGCACTTAATGGGCTACGACCACATTGATGATGCAGATGCAGAAGAAATGGAAGCACTTGAAATAACCATTTTGTCTGAATTGGGCATTGACGATCCGTACCAAGAGCATTAAGTTTTCTTTTCTATTGAAGCGAAATTATGGAATTTATGAGCGACGATAACCCCCACTCTACCAACGGCTCCTCGGGGAAAAGTTGGTTTGATAAGATAAAACTGTCTTTCTCCGGAGAGCCGAAAAGTAAAGATGAACTGGTTGAAGTCATCACCGACGCCGAACAGCGAGAAGTGATTGATCCGCAGACCCGTGAAATGATCGAAGGCGTTATCGGCGTTAACGAAATGAAGGTGCGCGATATCATGATCCCCCGCGCACAGATGACCACCATAGATATTAATCAGAAAGTCGAAGAGTTTTTGCCCGTCATGCTGGAATCTGCGCATTCCCGCTTTCCGGTGATCAGTGAAGATAAAGATCATATCGAAGGCATTTTGCTGGCTAAAGATTTATTAAGCTATGCGTTTAATGCTGAAAAAGAGTTCGAATTGCGTGACATCCTGCGTCCGGCGGTTATTGTGCCGGAGAGTAAACGTGTCGACGTTCTGCTTAAAGAGTTCCGTCAACAGCGCTATCACATGGCGATTGTTGTTGATGAGTACGGAGGCGTTTCCGGTCTGGTCACCATCGAAGATATTCTGGAAATCATCGTGGGTGAAATTGAAGATGAATACGATACCGAAGAAGACGGTACCGATGATATCCGCCCGCTCAACAAATATACCTATTCGGTTAAGGCGCTTGTGTCCGTAGAGGAGTTCAACAGCTTTTTCGAAACGCGTTTCAGTGAAGAAGAAGCTGACACCATTGGCGGTATAGTGCTGAAAGCGTTTGGCCATATGCCTGCAACCAATGATGAAATTACCATTCAGGATATACAGTTTAAAATAACCCACTCCGACAAGCGCCGTCTTGTGCAATTGAAAGTGACTGTTCCTGCCTTGGAGTAATTTGCCCTGTCGACTTTACTGAATTACGGCCTGCTGGTGCTGGCCGGTGCCACCCTGACTTTTGCTTTTGCTCCTTTTGGTGCATGGCCGGTCACTCTGTTAGCCCTCGCCGTCGCCGTTCGGCAGCTAAAACGTACTGAAAACAAAGGCTTTTTAACTGGCTGGTTATTTGGTATTGGCTGGTTTGGCGTGGGTATCAGCTGGGTGCATGTCAGCATTGCTGACTTTGGTGGTCTGCCGCTGATTGGCTCGATAGCCATGATGGCACTTTTGTGCGGCTATTTATCGCTATATCCGGCGTTGGCTTTCTATCTGACCAAGCGCTTTTTCGGGGCCTCACTGTGGCCGCTTGCATTACCGTTCATGTGGGTATTAAGCGAATGGCTGCGCAGCTGGATGTTATCGGGCTTCCCCTGGTTATCACTTGGCTATAGTCAGATTGACAGCCCCATGAGCGGCTGGTTTCCGGTCATCGGAGAAACCGGGGTTACAGCGCTTATTGTCAGTCTTTCCACATTGCTGGCGGTTGCCGGTAGTAAGCGTCATCTGCTGATGGCAGGCCTTGCCATTACGGTAACCTATGTCAGTGGCTGGGTGGCTACTGGCTACAGCTGGGTTACACCTACGCGGACAGTATCCATGGCAATGGTGCAGGGAAACATTGCGCAAAGTCTTCGCTGGCAGCCCGAGCAGGACTTACCCACGATGCTAAAATACCGTACTCTCACCGAGCCACTGTGGGACAGTGACGTGGTGATATGGCCAGAAGCGGCGGTACCAAAACTAGAGCCGCTGGCACAGGACTACCTGGCAGCAATGGATACCCGGGCGGCTGAAACCGATTCAGCACTCATTACCGGTATTGTAAATTTTAACTGGGAGTCCGAAGACGCCTGGAACAGCATGGTGGTGCTGGGCAAAAAGCAGCCAGACAGTCGGTCCGGCCATTACCGTTACTTCCACCACAACCGCTATGCTAAACATCATCTGTTGCCTGTAGGCGAATTTGTCCCCTTTGAGGATCTGCTGCGGGGTCTTGCGCCTATTTTTGATCTGCCCATGTCATCCTTCGCCCGCGGTGATTTCCAGCAAACTAATATTATCGCCAATGGCGTTAGCATGGCGCCCGCACTGTGTTTTGAAATTGCCTTCCCACGTCAGGTTCGTGCTAACGTTCACGACGATACCGATGCGATAATCACGCTAAGCAATGATGCCTGGTTCGGCAAATCGCATGGTCCAGCCCAACATATGCAGATCGCCCGGGTGCGTGCACTGGAGTTCGGCCGTCCGGTCATTCGGTCTACCAATAATGGTATTTCAGGCTTTATTGATCATCGTGGCGACCTTGTCGCACAACTCCCCCAGTTTGAAGCAGGAAGCCTGACTGCGCCGGTTTTAACCACCACCGGCAAGACACCGTATAATCGTTTTGGCGATACCCTGGTATGGAGCCTGACCCTGCTGATGCTGCTGTTGGCCTTGCGCCTTCGAAGGGCCTCTTAAAACTGAAAATTTTTTTTCATTTTTTTATTTTTTTTACTTGAAAAAGATTTTCTCCACCCTATTTATTAACTGTCGGCGCTGAAAGCTCAGGTCGACAGGAACCGCCGCCGATTAATCGGGGCAAACAATCTAAACATATTGCTTAATTTTGAGGATATGACTATGCGTAATATCGATCTATCTCCACTTTACCGTTCTTTCATTGGTTCAGACCATCTTGCATCATTAGTTGATGCGGCCTCTCGCGCTGAAAAACAAAGCACGTATCCGCCGTACAATATTGAGTTGCTGGGTGAGGACAAATACCGAATCACCATGGCGATTGCCGGGTTCAGCAAAAATGATGTGAATATCGAGGTCCAGGAAAATACCCTGACGATTACCGGTAAGAAAGACACCGAAGAGAAAGAAGACAGCGAGCGTAAATACCTGCACAAAGGCATTTCCGAGCGCAATTTTGAACGTAAGTTCCAGCTTGGCGACCATGTAAAAGTGCTCGCCGCAGATATGGAAAACGGCCTTCTGCACATTGATATGGAGCGAGTCATTCCGGAAGCGAAAAAGCCACGTCAAATCGAAATTGGCTCTCGCTTAATCGAAAATAAATAAACCGTCTTCCCTGGACGAAGAAAAACGGCGCCTTCTGGCGCCGTTTTTGTATCTGTACTTATTTATTCTTATATTGGTACAAAAGCCTGGCCAGTGAGTATTGGTAGTAGTGAGCTTTAAAAAGCCACAGACTTTTCTCTTATACATGTCATCATTGAATAACGGTTTTTGTATTATGCCTATGCTGCAAAGCTACCTTAAAGTAATCCTTTTGCTCTTCTTTGCCAGCCTTTCCAACGCGTTGGTTGCCGCCGAGCCGGTTAAGGAAACGCCAAACCGTGATCTGAGTGGATTTGAGGATATTGGAGAAAGTCAGCCACTGTGGGAGTTTGGTGTGGGTGGCGGCGTCGTTGATGTACCAAATTACCCGGCTTCCGATGAGCGCAATACGGTAGCCCTGGCCCTGCCTTACGTTATTTACCGTGGCGATATTTTTCGCGTCGGCGGCGGTGGCGCACGTGCAGTGGTCGTCGAAAAGAGCGATTTCGAGTTTGATATTTCGTTAGGAGGGGCATTTTCAGCCAATAATGAAGATGACGGCGTTCGCGATGGCATGCCGGATCTCGACTATCTTTTTGAAGTCGGCCCCCAGCTAATCTACCGTGTGAAAGATTTTCGCTTTGCATCCGGCGGTACCGGGCGCCTGAACGCCCGCTTGCAAAGCCGTGCGGTGTTTTCCACCGATTTTTCCGGCATCGATCATCAGGGCTATGTGCTGGAACCTACACTCACATATCAACAGCGCGGCTGGTTATATGAGAAAACCTCCCTGACCCTCTCCTTCAGTGTGCTGTTTGCTACTGAACAACTGCATGATTATTTTTATGAGGTGGAACCACAGTATGCAACTGCTAACAGACCGCAATACGATGCATCGGGCGGCTATCTGGGAGCAGAAGTCTCCGTCGGAATGGCCTTTCCTCTGCGTGAGAATATCCGTGGCTTTTTCGGCGGTGCCATACAGCTAAACCAGGGCGCAGCAAACCGCAACAGTCCACTATTTGAAAATGATGTGACCTACAGCCTGGGGATAGGTTTTGTCTGGCGTCTCTACGAAAGCGAACAGAAAGCCAGCTGGTAGCAGTATTGTCAGTAACAGTGGTATCAGGCCAGTTCTCCTTTTTTCTGCCTGAGCACGCACCAGCTTAGTGAGTCAGCATACCCGATAACTGAAGACGCAGTCATTGGCTTAGCCGTTTACTCCCCGCAGGCCGCCCCCAATGCGCGAGCGCCATAGCCATATCATTAAGGCTTCTCAGAGGACCACAAACTTCCCCGGTAAACCTTGGCGCTCTGACAGCGGTGATATGTGTGGCGGTAACAGTGAACATTTTCAGCCTGGCTTTACCTTTGACAGTTCGCAAACTAAGTTAAAGGAAAGGTTTCCATACTTACTGAATGCAATAGTCGTAACCTGATTCAGTCTGCCTCAACTAACCACCATTACCGGAGAGTGTTATGTTCGCTTCCTGGCCATCCACGCGTGTTATTTGTGTAAGCTTCCTGTTACTTCTCTTCGCACTATCGGTTACCCGTCCGCTATCAGCACAACAAACCAGTAAGCCTGTTTTACACGGTAAGCACTGGGTAGCGATCACCGGCAAACCCCGCGGAGCCGTGGCTGGTGCCAAGACGTTTGAGAAGGGAGGGAATGCGGTAGACGCGGCTGCTGCAATGTTAGCGGTAACCGCCACTATGTGGGATGTACTTGGCTGGGGAGGCGAGACCCAGGCGCTGATTTATAATCCTGACACTGGCAAAGTCGTCGGTATCAATGCACTAGGTGTTGCCCCCAGCGGTGCTACGCCAGCCTTCTTTCAGGACAAAGGCATGCGCTACCCGCCTGAATACGGTCCCCTCGCTGCTGTCACGCCCGGCACACCCGGCGGACTTATGACCATGGTTGCGGAATATGGAACACTGTCACTTGCTGAGGTTCTGCAGCCGGCCATAGAGATGGCTGAAGGGTATCCGATTGAAGCATCGGCCGCCGATAATATGGAGCGAAGACGTGACATACTTGAGCAGTGGCCTACTTCACGCGCCGTATTTTTACCACATTACGATGCCAAAGCACCTGACAAAAGGGCAGCCCCCCGGGCTGGCGATATTTTTGTCCAGTCAGACCTGACTGATACGCTGCGTAAGCTCGTGGAAGCAGAAAAGCAGGCGCTGGCACGGGGCAAAACCAGAAAAGAGGCTATCTACGCCGCGTATGAGCGGTTTTATCGTGGTGATATTGCTGAAGAAATTGTCAAAGCGACCCGGGCATCCGGCGGCTTGTTTACCAAGGACGACCTCGCTAACTGGGAAGTAAAAATCGAAGAGCCGGTAAGTACCAACTACCGGGGCGTAGATGTTTACAAGCTGACGACCTGGACGCAGGGACCGGTATTACTGCAAACACTCAATATTCTCGAGGGCTTTGATCTAAAGGCCATGGGGTATAACTCTAAACGCTATATTCACACATTGTATCAGGCCATGAACCTGGCATTTGCCGACCGCGATTTTTATTACGGCGATCCGTACGCAGAGCCCGCTGAACCAATTGATGGCCTCCTGTCCAAAGACTATGCAGCGCAGCGCAGAAAGCTTATCGATACGGATAAAAACCTCACCGAATATCTGCCAGGTGATCCCTACCCTTTCCAGTCCGGCAAAAACCCGTTTGAAGACCTCCGGCAAAACTGGAAAATTACGCCCCCTAGCGAAGATGCAGATGGTGAAGACGGCTTCCAGCTATCCAATCAGATGTCGTTTGAGGAAGGGTTTCAGGCAGGCACAACGGCAATCCAGGCGGCCGACGCTGAAGGCTGGGTAGTGTCAGTGACACCGTCCGGGGGATGGATCCCTGCATTTATTGCCGGAAATACCGGCATCGGTTTAAGCCAGCGTATGCAAAGTTTTGTATTGGACAAGGCCCTTAACCCCTATAACGTGGTTGCACCGGGTAAGCGCCCCAGGGTAACACTTACCCCCTCTATGGCGTTGAAGGACGGCAAACCACTGGTTTCATTCTCAGTTCAGGGCGGTGATCTGCAAGATCAAAATATGCTGCAATTTTTCCTTGGCATGATGGAGTGGGACATGAACGTACAGCAGGCCGCCGAGGGAAAAGGGAATTTTATTAGCTACCAGATGCAAAGTTCCTTTGGTGCCCATGATGCCCAGCCGGGTCGTATTCAGGTAGCCACAGAGCATGTGACACCCTATATACGGACTCAGTTAAGGGAAATGGGGTATGCCGTAGAGGAAGTTGAGCGTGTGTATAACCCAACGATGGGGATTTGGTTTAACAGCAAAAATGACACTATGCAAGGCGGTGCCAGCGATCAGGGCGACGACTATGGTATTGCCTGGTAACGCATGATCGCACAGGCTGGCCGGCAAACGTCAAACCGGCCTTTTGCCTGCGCCAGGCCGCTTGTATACGGATTAGGGGAAATCTTTTTTTTCCGGTAGTATCAAATGGATTCACTTCACAAGGACAATTATGAAACGGTTATTTCCGCTCTCGGCAGGTATTCTCACACTCATCTTCTTATCCGGCTGTAACAGCGCTGACAATTCCCAGGCCATTCAGGAAAAAGAAAAAACATCCTCCAATACGGTAACGGCGCCGGTGGCGAAGAAAGTTCCGCACGAGATGGTGATCCACGGTGACACTCGCACTGACCCCTATTATTGGATGCGCGATGATAACCGCGAGGATCCGGAAGTATTGTCACACCTGGAAGCGGAAAATGCCTATACCGAAGCTCAATTAAACCATACCCAAGCATTGCAGACGGCTCTGTTTAACGAGCTTAAGTCACGCATTGAGAAAGATGATAATTCGGTACCGGTAAAACGCGGTGAATATTTTTACTGGACAGAAGTGAGCGGTGACAATGAGTACCCGGTGCATGTTCGCGCCGAGGACGTTAAAGGTACTGATAAAGAAGTCATCCTGGATGTAAACGAACTCGCTGAAGGCCATGATTACTATAGCGCATCCGGCCTCGCGGCAAGTCCCGACAATCAGCTTCTTGCTT
>CAZDUT010000083.1:0-3231 GCA_964508695.1 uncultured Alteromonas sp. | reverse complement strand
ATGGTGAAGACACTGTAAGCCGCCGAATTTATACTATTTTGGTGAAAGATCTGAATACCGGAGAATTGATGAGCGACAAAATTGAGGGGGCTCAGGCCGGTGTTGAATGGGCCAATGATAATCAGCATTTTTATTACATCAAAAAAGATCCACAAACGCTGTTAGGTTACCAGGTATACCGTCATAAACTGGGCACTTTGCAGGCTGAGGATGAGCTCATCTACGAAGAAGCTGACAACACCTATTACACGTTTATCGATAAAACCAAAGACGGCTCGCAGGTTCTCATCAAACACTCAAGTACTGAGTCGTCGGGCGTTTCCCTGATTGATGCCAACGACAGTAATGCACAGGCACAGCGCTTTATCCCGCGTCAAGCTGGACTTGAGTACAGCATCGCCAAACTCAATGACACCTATTATATATTGACCAACCTGGATGCTACTAATTTCAGACTGATGTCTGTAGATGAAGATAAACGCGGCAGTAAGTCAGCCTGGCAAGAGGTGATCGCACACCGTCCTGACGTTAAACTGGAAGATTTTGAGTTGTTTAACGACCACCTGGTTTACCAGGAGCGTGAAATGGGTCAGGTGCGCGTAATTGTCCGTCGTTTAACCGATGGCACTGAACAGGCGCTCAAATTCAATGATGATGCTTTCGCCGCGTTCCTTTACGGTAATCACGAACTCAGCAATGACGCCGTACGTGTCTATTATACCAGCATGACGACGCCAGCTACCCATTACGATTTTGATCTTGACACTGGCAATGCCACCGTCCTGAAGCAAGAAAAGGTACTGGGCGACTTTAACGTCGATAATTACGCTTCAGAGCGTATCTTTGTCGACGCCCGTGACGGGGCGAAGATTCCGGTATCGCTGGTTTATCGTAAAGACAAATTTAAAAAAGATGGCAGCAACCCGCTTTACCAGTACGGCTACGGATCCTATGGCGTCACGATTGATCCGCGCTTTTCCAGCAACCGGTTAAGCCTGCTTGATCGCGGCTTTGTCTACGCAATCGCCCATATTCGGGGCTCTGAAATGCTAGGTCGCCCGTGGTACGAAGACGGTAAAAAGTTGACCAAGAAGAACACCTTCAATGATTTTGTTGATGTGACCAAACAGCTTGTTGCACTGGGCTACGGAGATAAGGACCGCGTGTATGCTGTGGGAGGCAGTGCCGGCGGCCTGCTGATGGGGGCAGTAATAAACCAGGCACCTGAGCTTTATCACGGCATCGCTGCCCATGTTCCCTTTGTCGATGTGGTAACAACGATGCTTGATGAGAGCATTCCGCTGACCACCGGTGAATACGATGAATGGGGTAACCCGAATGAAAAAGCGTATTATGACTACATGCTCAGTTACTCCCCTTACGATCAGGTTAAGGCGCAGGCTTACCCTCATATTTTGGTAACAACCGGTCTGCATGACTCTCAGGTTCAGTATTTTGAGCCTGCGAAGTGGGTCGCAAAACTGCGTGAGCATAAAACCGATAACAATATGCTGCTGTTCAAGGTCGATATGGAAGCGGGACATGGTGGCGCCTCCGGTCGCTTTAAGCGGTTACATGATACTGCGCTGGAATACGCTTTCTTTCTTGAGCTAGCGGGGAAAAATCCGCGGTAAACGCGGGCATAGCCGCAAAGGGCCGGCTACACCGGCCCTTTTCACTCCACTTTAACTGTGTCCAATCGCTGCGAATGGCTTCACCTGCCGTCGGGGCGCGCAACTACAGCCTGTCAGCGCCAAAGAACAATGATGCGAACATGCTCATCCCCCACGTTTATTAAAATTCCAGCGTTAACCACACCAGACGATGATCGGAAGAGACGGCGCGCTCCTCAATTAAGCGATAAAGGCTATCCTCGCGGGTCGGCCAGAATATACCGCCATCAGCCACGGTCAAGTCAATCGAAGGAATGACATAATCGGCACGCGCTGCCCAGCTCGCGGTGTGATATTTAGCATAAGGGTTATCCGGTGTGTTGCGCTGACCGGCCTCGCTCTGCGGTATAAATGCAGTATTAGTTCGCGTGGAGGCCAGCAAATCGGCGATGATCAAGGGCGCGTCGTTTGGCCTGTCGGGCGAGGCATTTAAATCGCCCATAATGACAAAGGATGCGCCCTCAGACAGGCCCCCCTTAACGCCGCGGTCATCATATATATACCCCCCATTCCCCGGCGTAATATAGTCGAGCCAAAAACGGAGCTCGTCGTGATTACGTTTCCCGTTGCGGTCTTCTGCACCATCAAATACCGGCGGCGTGGGATGACTTGCCAAAACATGCACGGTCTTATCGCCAATCGCTACAGGTATATCCCAATGTGACTTGGAGGATAACCGCAGATTTTCCCACTCCTGCTGAGTATAAAAGCGCTTACCATTGGCCGGATTTACCGGTTCCAGTGCGCCGGGCATATCAGACCATAAGAAGCGCTGGAAGGTCCGGATATCCTGATTAACGATGGGGTATTTTGAAAGCAATACCATGGCGTACTGTCCGACATAGCGCCCGTACCCGAGCGCATCATCACCAAAGCGCTCGCGTCTGCCGTTATTATCCAGATCAAACGTCGACGGCAGGCCGGTGTTTGACGGCGCATAAAATACATACGGGTAAGTGATAGGCGTACTGCCATGCTGCGCACGCTGCAGGTAATTGTTTATAAATGCCTGAATGCCATGACGGGGGTTATCAATAAAATCGAATTCGTTTAGCAGAATAATGTCGGGCCGGGTGCGCTGAATAATTTCTGCAATATTACGGATCTGCGGATGTTCTCCTGCGGCCAGGTGTGTCATTAACACCTGCGGGCCTTTCGCCATTGTCTCCTGGTCGGTTTCCTTTACGTAATTCCCCGCTTCCATGCTGACATTAAAGCTGGCGAATGTTACCGGCTGAGGCTCGCGGTAAACAGATTTCGCAGCGCAGCCCGTGAGCGGTATGATTACAAGTATGAAATACAAGCGCATAGGCAGTCCTTCCTGTTTTGGTGATGCGGTTATGACTGCGCGAGTCCGTCAGTCAGCCTGATAATTTGCAATGCCAGATCATTATGTAGTGTGGCACAGTAGCTATCTGTCTTACAGACTGTTCAACTTCACCGGCTCTCAGGGCGCAATAACCATACGTCGTGAAAAGCAGCAGATAAATCAATTTTCTGCCAGAGATCATTTCCCGTAATACATCATCTGTAAATAAATTTTTAAGAAAACTAAAGG
>CAZDUT010000082.1:0-11974 GCA_964508695.1 uncultured Alteromonas sp. | reverse complement strand
GCCACGACCGTGTGTTACCACTTCAGCAGTCACTTTACCACAAGCAACAACTGGCGTACCGATTTTTACATCATCGCCGTTGCTTACCATTAAAACTTTGTCGAATTCAACCGATTCGCCTGGTGCGACTTCGATTTTTTCAAGACGAACGGTTTGGCCTTCGGCCACACGGTGTTGTTTACCGCCACTTTGGAAAACCGCGTACATAGTTAACTCCGCTCTGCGTGTTATTACGCTTTAATTCAAAAAACAGGGCGCGAATTGTACGTGAAAGGATTGATAATCACAAGAGCGATTCCGATAAAAATTGACTATTTTTCCAACACGGTGATAAAAACATGCCAAACGCCTGCTATAGCGGTGCTGACCGGCACCGGCTTCAACGCCAACATGCTGTTTCATCGGCGATTTTGAAATCCGAAACTGTGTCTTTTTTACGCTACAGATCTTTGCGCGATCTCAGGATCGCCCCCTTGATCACGCGGCGATCGCATCATCATGACATGCAAAAAAACGTCTCTTCACTGATAAACACGACAAGGTGTGTCTTTTTCCCGACAATCAGGTGGATAGTGTGGCGCATTCAGGTACAATCTGGCCAATTATAGTGGAGGATGCAGTGAGTAAAGAGTCACCCATGCCAATGGACCTTGAAGAAATCCGGGCACTCACCGGCGACGATATGCAGGCGGTCAATACGCTGATTCAGCAACAGGTTGACTCAGATGTGGCGCTAATCAACCAACTGGGCTTCTATATCGTTAACAGCGGTGGTAAGCGTCTGCGTCCACTTCTTACCGTGCTTGCTGCACGTGCCATGGATATCGACAATAACGATCACCATACGCTGGCAGCGATTGTTGAATTTATCCATACCGCCACGTTGCTGCACGATGACGTTGTCGATGAATCCACCCTGCGCCGGGGCCGCGAAACCGCCAATGCTATTTTTGGTAACCAGGCATCAGTATTAGTCGGCGACTTCCTGTATACCCGCTCTTTCCAGATGATGGTCAGTTTACGACGCATGCGCGTGATGGAAATCCTCTCTGAGGCGACCAACCAGATTGCTGAGGGCGAAGTGTTACAGCTGATGAACTGTAACGACCCGGATACCGACGAAAAACGCTACTTTGACGTTATTTACGGTAAAACGGCCCGTTTATTTGAAGCCGCCACCCAACTCTCGGCAGTACTCACCGATCAGCCTCAGGACGTCGAAACTGCCATGCAGGATTACGGTAAACACCTGGGCACAGCGTTTCAGCTGGCAGACGATATTATTGACTATATGTCTGACAGCGAGCAAATGGGCAAAAATGCCGGCGACGATCTGGCGGAAGGTAAGCCCACACTGCCGCTGCTTTATGCGATGTGGAATGCAGAGAGTGATGAAGATCGCGCCCTCATCCGTCAGGCGATTGAAAAGGCCGACGGCCTTCAGCACTTAACCCGCATTCAAACCATTATGCAACAAACCGGCGCCCTGGATTACACCCGTAAGCGCGCTGATGAAGAAGTTGACATGGCGGTTAATAGTCTGTCATCGATCCCCGACTCCCCCTACAAACAGGCGCTCATTGCCCTGGCATATATTGCGGTAGAGCGCACCAGCTAACCCGGTCGCTCTTCTTTCATGTCCGGCCATCGCGCGTGTGACGGCCGTCTGCGACTTGTTCGCGTTTTAATTCCATGTGCTATAGTTATTTTGCAATGCATTCAGGGACAAGGAGCTTGCTAATGTCGTATTGGCCCTAGCTAAAATACACTAACGAAGGGTCCACTATGAACTGTGTACGAACCGCTCTTGTCGCTGTTGCGATGCTCGGTGCGCTGGTCGGCTGCGCCGGCAATTCTACTACCGCACCTTCAGCTGATACTGTTTCTCCGCCGCCGCTCATTCCACGTGATGTGCTATTTGGTAACCCCCACCGTTATCAGGGCCGTCTGAGTCCTGACGCCTCGAAAATGAGTTTCCGCGCCCCGGTAAACGGTGTCATGAATTTATGGGTAGGTGAGCGCGGCGACTTTGACAGTGCAAAACCCATCACCAACGATACCGGTCGTGGGATCCCCAGTCATTTCTGGGCGCTGGACAGCCAGCATGTGATGTATATACAGGATCAGGGCGGAGACGAAAACTGGCATCTGTACAGTGTCAACCTGGCCACCGGCGAGACGATGGATCTGTCTCCCTATGACGGTGTACAGGCCAATTTGATTGGGCAGAGTGAACAGCATCCTGGCGTTGTTATTGTAGGAATGAATGATCGCGACCCACGCTGGCACGACGTATACCGCGTCAATCTTACAGATGGTGAACGAACGTTACTGCAGGAAAACCCCGGTTATGGTCAGTTTTATGTCGACAACAACCTTGAGGTTCGCCTGGCGATGAAAACCCAGCCAGATGGCTCTGCCGATGTACTGCGTAAAACCGAAAACGGCTGGGAGAACTGGCTGATCATCCCTGCCCAGGACATGCTGACAACCAACATTATCGGCTTTGATGAAAGCAATGAAGGTATCTACATGCTCGACAGCCGCGACCGTGATAAAGCCGCGCTGGTGCACCTCAACATCGGTGAAACCACCTCTACGGTCATTGCCGAAAGTGACAAGGTGGATATCTCCAGTGTGCTGATCAACCCGCAAACTCATGAGCCCATCGCCTATGCGCTGAATCATATTAAGCCTGTCTGGCATGCCACTGATGCCAACTATGAAGCCGTGATTGCACAGTTTAATGCCCAACTATCCGGGGGCTCACAGGTGCTGGCGCAGTCACTGGATAACCAGTACTGGACCGTATATACCGACGAAAGTGACCAGTCGCCGGTGTACAAGGTATTTAATACCCAAACCGGTACGCTGGAAAAACTGTTTGTGACCCAGCCAGAAATTAATGACCTGGAGATGACCAGAATGCAGGGCGTGGTGATCCCGTCGCGGGACGGAATGGAACTGGTCAGTTACCTGTCCATTCCGCTCACCGCCGATCCTGACCAGGACGGTGTGCCCACTACCACATCACCGCTGGTGATGCTGGTTCACGGTGGTCCATGGGCACGTGACGGCTACGGTTTCAACTCGGTCGCCCAGTGGCTAACCAACCGTGGCTACTCCGTGTTGCAGGTCAACTATCGCTCCTCAACAGGTTTTGGCAAAGACTTTGTTAATGCCGGCAACAGAGAATGGGCGGGGGCGATCCACAACGATATTATCGACGCTAAGAACTGGGCCGTGCAAAAAGGCATCACCCGGGCCGATGAAGTAGCAATCATGGGCGGCAGCTATGGTGGCTATGCCACATTGGTGGGACTGACGTTTACGCCAAAAGAATTTGCCTGTGGTGTGGACATCGTCGGGCCGTCAAATTTGGTGACCCTGCTCGAATCCATTCCGCCTTACTGGGAAAGCTTCCGACAGGTGTTCTATAACGCTATTGGTAACCCTGAAACCGAAGAAGGTCTGGCACTGATGAAAGAACGCTCACCCATCACCCATGTCGACAAGATTGAACGTCCGTTGCTGATCGCTCAGGGGGCAAATGATCCACGGGTTAAGCAGGCGGAGTCTGATCAAATTGTCGACGCCATGAAAGCGCGCGACATTCCGGTTACCTACGTGCTTTACCCCGACGAAGGACACGGCTTTCAAAAACCGGAAAATAACCTGTCGTTCTACGCCGTGGCCGAATCGTTCTTAGGCCAGTGTCTGGGTGGCCGGGTGCAGCCGGTTGGCGATGACTTTGACGATGCCAGCATTGAAGTGGTGCACGGGTTGGATTATTTGCCGGAAATCAGTGAGCAAATGCAATCCGCGATGTAACGACGAACGCGGTAAGGGACTGCCCTTACCGCACGTTATACTTAGCCACCTGATACGGCATTTCTGGCCGCCGACGACATCAGTCCGTTACGCGGGTGACTCTCACCTTCCTGATCAATGATCAGCGTCGGCAGTTTGATCTTCGGCGTCCATTCCTGCCACTCCTCGTCCGGATCCTGATTCAGGGTAAAGCGGGCATTATTGCCTGCTTTTTTGCCAAACTTTTCCGGTGTGGCGAAACTCAGTCCACCGTTCAGTAAACTGACAACCGGATTGGCAGACACTGACACGCCGGTCAGACCAACATCCATTTCCAGCCCACTCTGCTCCCAAAACACGCTGTTTTCCCGCAATAACTCATTATAAGGAGCGTGAATTTGTGCAAACAAGGTGACTTTCTCGCTATGAAGCTGGTACGCATATACCTTGCCCACCGGAACCTGTTTGTAATACACGTCGTCGCCTGGCTCAATGTCGTACAGTTGGTCGCTGGTAATTTCTATACTGGTACCTTCACGTTGCAAGATGGGCGGGCGGGCCAACCCTTCAAAGGAACTTTCCAGCTTTCCCTCGCCGGGTCTGAACGTGATGTAGGGCCCTGAAACAATGGTAGTAATACCGCTTACACCACTGGTACTGATGTCCGGACGAACCACCCAAAACTGGGTTTTTTCGCGCAGCAGGGGCTTCACGGTTTCATTGATTTTCAGCGTGAGCTCAACACGATCCAATGACTCATTAAATGCCATCGAATCGATATCGCCTACATTCATGCCCTTATAACGCACCTGGGTTTGCCCCTTCTTGATCCCCTCAGCACTGGCAAACGACACCGTGATCGTTTCACCGTCAGGGGGCAGGCTGCGCCACACTATGACCACCGTTAACAGCAACGCAAACAGGGGAATTAACCATACCCAGTGCCGCCCTGCGCCGTCGGTCAGCTTGGCTTTTCTTCTCAAGCGGCGTCGCGAGCGCAATGTGCCCTCGTCATATGACTGGGATTCGTGACTCTCACTCATTATTATTCCTCGTTTTCGATTCTGTCTTCACGCGCTGATGACCGATGATTACGCCAAAGCAGTCGGCTATCAAAAATTTGCGAAGCAATCAGAGTAGTAATGACCACGCCGGCAAATGCCACTACGCCCGGTCCCGGTTCGACCCGGGCCAAATCCTGTAATTTTACCAGCGCCACCAGTACTGCAACTAAAAACACGTCCAGCATAGACCAGGGGCCCAGTTTATGAACCCAATGCAGTAACCTGACCTGATATTTTTTACTCAGCCACTCGGTATGCTGTGTCACCAGCAACAGATAGAGCAACGCGATGATCTTAACGATGGGAATTAGGATACTGACGAAAAAGACCAGCGCAGCAAGACCGAGCATTCCGTCGCTGTACAAGCTCATCACGCCACTGAAAATCGTATTTTCAGTGCTTCGACCCATATAGGTCATGATCAGAATGGGGTAATAATTTGCCGGAAAATAAAGGATCAGGGCGGCAATCGTCAGCATCAGTGCCGGCCGGTTGTTACGTTGTGTTGCACGCACCAGAGGATGTTCACAGCGACCACACAGCAGTGACTCGCCTTCCTGAGGCTCTTCATATATCTGATGCTCACCACAGCGCGTGCAAATCACGTCCATCTTGTACCCTTCAGTTACCTGCCTTTACGACACGCCGCTACACGGTTGGCGTATGCGCGCCCAAACCGATGGCTCACAGTGTCAGTCAACGAATGTTGGTATTTACTACGCGACTTGTCGAAAAATAGTGCAGTGGAAAGAGGTTAGCGCAGTAAAGGAGGCGTCGCGGCGAAGTTACTGGTTTTCGAGCATATGCCCAAGCACGCCGATCATAAAGCCCAGGATCCCGCCGAACGGGGGCAGCCAGTGATTATCCATGCGTATTTGCGGGGCAATATCCTGCAATACCGAATACAGGATCCCACCTGCAGCAAACAACATGATCCCGGCCATCAGCTGGGGATAGGCCGACAAATAGAAGTAACCTATCAGGCTCATCAGCGGACCAAGCATTGCCATCAATGTAAACAGAACCAGCAGCTTGTTACGACGGCTTTTATTTTTGCTGGTCATTTCCCTGAACGCATTAAAGCCCTCAGGCAGGTTTTGGATGGTAATCAGCACACCCAGCAACAGTGTTCCACCACCAAGGGCGGCGCTGGTGCCAAGCGCCAGCGATTCTGGCACAAAGTCACTGAGCATGGCCGCCAGTTGACTGCCGGAACTCCTTTGGCGGGCCAGGTAAATATCCAACAGCATGAACGCCAGCGCACCGGCTATAAAGCACACACAGGCTGTTACCACCGATACATCGCGAATGCCTTGTGGCACCAGCACCAGGGCTACCGCTGAGAGCAATGCGCCGGCTCCCAGCGCCAGTATGCCGTGCCGTAACTCCTGTTGCAGCCACTCGCTCTGAAAGCCGTGAATGCGGGACAGCAGCGCCCCGGCCGGCATTGCCAGCCCGGCCACCGACGCGATAACCAATAACCGTGTCAGTTCTTCATTCATACTGTAGGAGGTGCCGAGTTAATCCAGATCCAGTTCGCGAGTCATGTTTTCATTGCGCTCACGATGCACAATGATGTCGTCCTCGATACGAATACCACCATAAGGGCGGAACTGATCAATCTTGTCCCAGTTGATGTATTTCGATGCCGGGGTTGCTTTCAGATCAGCAAGCAGACTGTCGATAAAATACAGTCCCGGCTCGATAGTAAACACCTGGTTCGGTTCAACAATGCGGGTGCAGCGCAAGAACGGATGCTCTTCCGGTGACGGCTTAGGTGTGCCGCGATCATCGTTTATCAGCCCACCCACATCATGCACCTGTAAGCCCAGGAAATGGCCAATGCCGTGCGGGAAAAAGGTGCGTGTAATACCCTGTTCCACCATATCCTGCGGACTTAAGTCGACAATACCGAAGTCGTTAAGCACCTGAGCAATGCCATCGTGGGCCAGCAGGTGAATATCGGTATACGCCACATTGGGCTTTAACGAGTCAATCAACGTCAGTGTGACTTTATCTACTGCTTTGATAAGGTCGCGAAACGCATTATCTTCACGGGTGTAGGTACGGGTGATGTCTGCCGCGTAGCCGTGATAGGTGGCCCCGGCGTCGATCAGGAACGAGCGGTGCTCCTTCGGCGCATCGGTGTCGCAATGCATATAATGTAAAATTGCGGCGTGTTCGTTTAGCGCGACAATGCCGGTATAAGGCATGTCGTTGTCGCCATGGCGCGTTGCCTTTGCATACGCCAGGTTAATATCAAACTCGCTTTTACCCTCCAGAAAGGCCTGCTTCGCCGCTTTATGACCGGCCACCGCAATTTTATTGGCACTACGCATGCAGTCCAGTTCATAGTCTGTTTTATAGGCCCTGTGGAAGTGCAGATAATGCAGCACCCGGTCTGGATTGACGTTTTCAAAGCCCAGGGCGCGGGCCACTTCGATGTACTCACCAATATACGCAAAGCCTTTTTTGTCGTACGGCAGGTGCTTTTCAACCGCATCGGGTTGCTGCAGCAGGACAATATCGAAACTATCGGTCCAGAAATCATTCGGCTCTGGCGGTACTTTGTGCCAGAAGTCCTCCGGACGGTAGAAAATCAGCTTGGGTTTATCAACACCGTTGACCACCAGCCAGCAGTTAGGGTTATCAACAACGGGCAGCCAGGCTTTAAATTGCGGGTTTACCTTAAAGGGATAGTGGTTATCGTCCAGAAATAACCGTTTGCCCTGACCGGAGTGAATAACCAGTCCTTCGAGCCCATCGCGCTGCAATGCCTCGCGGGTGCGCGTCTGCAGTACCTGAATATGTTCCTGGTAGCTTGCCTGATGTTGTGACATAAAACCTCTTGCTAGTAGTTAGGGCCATATGGCCGACACACAGTGGCGCTAGTTTAGCATATTCATCTTCGTTCGCAGACCCATTGCGCTCACACGCCTACTGCGGTGCCAGATTGACACGGCGTATTTCATTCTGACGCTCAAGATCGCGCGCGGCGGGGATCACAGCATCGGTCAGCGCATTGAACAAGTCGGTAGTTTCACCAAGCTGACTCTCATAAATATAGCGATAGGCCATCACGGCTTTCACATAATCCCGGGTTTCGTGATAGGGAATGGTTTCAATCCAGATGTCCGTGGGAATGGCTTCGTCCTGGGGTAGCCAGTCAAGCACACGTTGCCACCCCGCATTGTACGAGGCGGTGACCAGCACCGGATTGTTATGCATTTTGTCCATCAGGTAACGCAGATATTGCACGCCAATTTGCAGGTTCTGATTAGGCTGAAACAGGGTTTGCCGGCTCACCCGGTTGTTCACCAGGTATTTTGCGGTATTTGGCATAAGTTGCATTAGCCCGGTGGCGCCCGCCGGTGAAACCGCGTCGTGCATAAAAGAGCTCTCACGCCGGGCAATGGCCATTGCCAGTGCCTGTGGCACGGCGAACTGTTGTGATGCTTGCGCAAACTGCGGCTGGTAAGCCAGCGGGAAACGGCGTGCTACATCATTCCAGTAGCCGCTTTGCGCAAAGCTGACAATGGCCTGATCATGCCAGCCCCACTCGCTGGCCAGCACGCCCAGGTATTTGATTTGTTCGCCACTGACCTGCCGCATCAGATGCCGCCATTCACGTCGCGCTTCCAGGAAGCGTTCCAGTTTATAAAATTCATAGGCCCGTCGGGCAGTGGGCGTACGCCGCAGCTGTTCAATCGCGTTGCGGTTATCCGGCACCGCCTCATGGTCAAGCGATGGCGGCCGGGCCAGCCTGGCACTGGCCATAAACCCATAGTAGTGGCGCTGACCTGCCAGTCGCTCAAGCAGCACACCCGCCTGCTGCGGCATACCCAGCTCGGCAAATGCCCTTGCCTGCCAATAGACAAAGGCCTCATCATTACGCCGCGCGGTATCGGCCTTACCAATAACCGTAAGCACCGACTTCCAGTTTCGTTGCCGCAGCAAGTACGCGAGGTGCCAGCGCTTGACGTCATCATCGGCGCCCTTTACATCAGCACGTTGTAACCATTCACTGGCCTCGGGCGCATCGTCAATCGCAAGGCTGAGGGCAATGGCCCGATGCAGCATTAGCAACTGAGGCGTATTAAAGTCTGCCTTGGGCTGCCAGTGATAATAGGCTTTAATTGCGGCGTCGGCATCACGCCATGCCAAACGCTCTATGCCCCAGGCCAGAATATCCGCTTCGATTTGCGGGTGGGTAAGTGGGAAGCGCTGAAATTTATTCACGGTTGCAGGATTTTGGCGCACTTCGCTCCATCGCTCTGCCAGATATTGCTGCTCAGCCGGCAACTTTTTCCCCAGATAGGGAATTAACCTCGCGGTACCGCCTTTCGCCGCTTTTTCAATGCGTTTAAGCACTTTGTCCGGTGTCAGGTAGCCCTGTTCCTCCCACTTGCGAAACAAGGGATCACAATCGTTTGGCTGGGAGCGACCGCTCAGCCAAAGGTTATCAACCTGTTTCAGGTACGTTTGCTTATCCTTTGCGACTTCCAGCTGGTAGCGCAAATACCGGCAGGTAAGCTCGGCGCCATGGCCAGGTTTGTAATTGGCAAGAAAAGCGCGTTTATGTCCGTGCTCAGACAGATAATACAGATAACGGCTGCGAAGCCCGTAAGAGACAGGCTGACCGGCATACCGGGTGAGAAAGCTTTCGATGGCTTCGCGATGCTGTATACGAATACGCCGATCCAGCGTCAGGCGCTCCAGGTAAGGATACAGCGGATAGGAAGACAAAGACTGGTAGCGTGCAAATACCGTATCCAGTTCGTTCTCTGGCGCCACGCTCAAGGCCTCTTCCGCTTCAAGAAATCGTTGCCGTTGCTTTTCACGCTCACGTTCATGATCCTGCGCGGGCACGCTGGGCCCCACCAGACAGATAAGCACTACCCCAATTGCTGTGGCAATACTCCGTAACCCAATAACGGCTTTGCTCATGTCGCCATCCTTAAAAAACCCTAACTCCGCAAGAGACCCTGCATCCTGCTTGATGCCTCTAAGTGGCTTTGGCACTGGTGTTCGCGCTCACCGAAAATGGTTTGCTGGTATATATACGTCACCAACTATTTCCGGCGTTATTACGGATTATTATTTTTTTGGATTGGCTTTCGGTGCCATTCGCCCCCATTATACAAATTCAAAACGGGAATTCGAGCTTGAAAATCGGTTCTTGCGATGTCACATTCCGTTAAATTGAAACAGGTGTTTGAAATTTTCATTGAAATTTACCGTGGCTTTGTCAAGAATCTAGCCACCTGACATCACCGTGAAACCCAGGCTGTATGATCACAGGTGATCATTCAACAGCGTTTCACACAATTAAGAACAGCATTACTTTAGTTGTTTTTCTGACATCCTGGCCAACGCCAAAGGAGACCATAATGATATACACAGGCAAGAGTCTGACCGTCAGCCTGCTTGATGACGGCTTTGCTGAGCTGGTGTTCGATGCCGAAGGTTCAGTCAATAAGTTTGACCGACAAACGGTAAGTGAACTGGACGAGGCAACCCAGGCCTTAAAGTCACGTGACGACGTGAAAGGTGTACTGGTACGCAGTAACAAATCAACCTTCATTGTTGGTGCAGACATCACCGAATTTACCGAACTGTTTTCCAAAGACGATGAAGAAGTACTGTCATGGGTAGCGAAAACCTCTCAGGTCTTTGATCGTTTCGAAGATTTGCCTTTCCCGACGATCGCGGCCATTAATGGCTTCGCACTGGGTGGCGGGTGTGAAATGACCCTGGCCTGTGACATGCGCGTGGCTGATACCACGGCATCTATCGGTCTGCCAGAAGTGAAACTGGGTCTGATGCCCGGCTTTGGCGGGACGGTTCGCCTGCCCCGCGTGATTGGCTCTGACAATGCCCTCGAATGGATGACCACAGGTAAAGATCGTAAAGGTCAGCAAGCCCTGAACGAAGGCGCCGTCGATGCCGTCGTGGCGCCGGACGCGCTGAAAGATGCCGCCCTGTCGATGCTGAAAGATGCGGCCGCAGGCTCTCTGAACTGGCAAAAACGCCGTGAGCAGAAAAAAGCGCCTCTGCAACTGAACAAAAACGAAGCGGCCATGAGCTTCTCTACGGCGGCTGCCATGGTAGCTGCCAAAGCGGGTAAGCACTATCCGGCCCCGCACATGATGGTAGAAACCGTGAAAAATGCCTCCGGCATGGATCGCGACGGCGCGCTGAAACTGGAAAACCAGGGCTTTGTGAAGCTGGCAAAAACCGACGCGGCGAAAGCCCAAATCGGTATTTTCCTGTCTGACCAATTGGTGAAAGGCAAAGGCAAGAAGCAAGCGAAAGCCTCAACCAAAGACAATAAACTTACCGCAGTACTGGGCGCCGGTATCATGGGCGGCGGTATTGCTTATCAGGCAGCCGTTAAAGGCCAGCCGGTAGTGATGAAAGACATCAATACCGATGCGCTGGATCTGGGCTTAAAAGAAGCCTCCAAAATCCTCAGCAAGGGGATGGAGCGCGGTAAAGTTGATGCGAAGAAAATGGCATCTACGCTGAACAACATCACGCCGACCCTTGATTACAACGCCATGAAAGACGCCGATCTGGTAATTGAGGCAGTGGTGGAAAACGCCAAGGTGAAAGCCAGCGTATTGCAGGAAACCGAGAAAACCGTGGCAGACGATGCCATTATTTGCTCGAACACCTCGACCATTTCGATTAATCAACTGGCTGAGAGTCTGGACAAGCCAGAGCGCTTCTGTGGCATGCACTTTTTCAACCCGGTACACAAAATGCCACTGGTTGAAATTATTCGCGGAGAAAAAACCTCCGACGAGACCATTAACACCGTCGTTGCTGCCGCCCTGAAAATGGGTAAAACACCGATTGTGGTCAATGACTGCCCGGGCTTTTTGGTTAACCGCGTGCTGTTCCCTTACTTTGCCGGCTTCAGCAAACTGGTATTAGACGGTGCTGACTTTGTCGCCGTCGACAAGGTCATGGAAAAAACCTTCGGCTGGCCAATGGGCCCGGCTTACCTGCTTGATGTGGTAGGCATGGATACCGCTGATCACGCTGCCGGTGTAATGGCAGAAGGTATTCCTGAGCGTATGCAGAAAATTGGTAAT
>CAZDUT010000081.1:8011-12152 GCA_964508695.1 uncultured Alteromonas sp. | reverse complement strand
GATGAAGAAGCTATGTCCCTGGGAACGAAAAATAAGCCCTGATCGCTGCCCAGCCATACGGTTTCGTTATAGATTTCAATGGAACGAATCTTGGGCGTATCGGCAGTATCCAATACGCGTTCGTCAATGGTTTTAGGGCGCTCATCGTCTAGTGACAAAATTTGTAAACCTTTATCACTGCCAATCCAGTACCTGCCATCTACCACTTTAATGTCAAACATCGATTGCACATCAAGATGGTATGACCAAGGGTTTACCTCTGATAACGAGTACAGGTTATCTTCAGTTTCATTGTAGATATATGCGCCATCTTTAGCGGTACCAATCCACACACGGTTTTTCTCTGCCAGCAGTGTGCGTGTATTGGCCGGAATGCGGGTCTCAGTGAATAAACTCAGCTCTCCCGTCTTAATATCAAGTTTATACAGGTTGGCGTTATCGGCTATCAGCAAGTTGCCGTCATAAGCATTGGTGACGACCTGGATAAAATTGGAGCGCAGCGCCGAATTGGCTTTATGATATACCTTAAAGTTATCCGTTTCCGGCTGATACTTGGCAAGTCCCTCAAAAGTGCCCGCCCATAAGTTTCCCTGGCTGTCGATATGCAAGTTGCGAACAAACCCGCTAGGCAAGGAGTTCTCATCAACATCGGAAGGGTAATATTGTTTGGTGCCGTAACCAGAATAACGGTTCAGGCCATTCATGGTGGCGAACCACAAATAGCCTTTGTCATCTTCAGCGATATCCAGAATGGTATTATCAGATAACCCATCCTTCAGATTGAGTTCCTGAAGCTGGATATCAGTCAAATCGACAGCGTCGGCAGAGGCACTAATCCCCAAAACCAACAGCAAGATGATCCATATTGTCTTTATAGGGGTTAAGCGCACTGCATACACCTTTGGCGTGACTGCCGAATATTTATAATTAATTATTATTTATTGAAGTGTTGTCCTTCACACCCAGTGTCACAATATGCCGAAATACCCGAATGTCTACAAGGAGTTTTTGATTCGCGGCGCGTATTTGCAGTGTTAATGAACACGCTTTTAGCCGCGATGGCAAAGCGTAAGCCGTAACCAGGCAAAGGTGATTGTTATTTGACCGGAAGATGGCTAATTAAAATAAGGAATGCGTTGCTTGAAGCTGGCGATACTGTTAATTGATCGGTCAGAAGGGGCGTTAATTCCGTCAAACTTACCGCGCGAATACAACACCAGTTCACCGAACAGCGAGCGATCGGCGAGCGACTGTGCATACGCCTGGATGTCTTCAAAGGTCAGTTGACTAACCTGTGCTGCCAGTTGAGCATTTCGGTTAAACCCTCGGTCTTTGATGCCCAGGCTAACCCATAGCCGTTGCGACTTCATTGGCAGTGACAGGTCATGTTCCTGTAGCTGTTTGAGCAGGTTTTGCTGAATGGTCGGCCAGTAATGACGATAGAACTCGATTTCATCGAGTTGCTGGTACAAAAATGACGTCATAGCCTCAAGTAGGTGAAACGGGCCATAGCTGGGGCTTTGCACATAAAAGGCAATCCCCGGATGCTGGTTGTGTGGCACATAACCGGTACCAACAATATAGCCAAGCTGGCGCTCTGTCCGTAGCACATTAAAAAACGGTGCCGCCAGCATTTGCTCAAGCAGCATACACATTGCGGTATCTTGCAATTCTGCGGTAGGCGCCTGAAGATACAGGACCACCGAGGCATCCTCATGCTCACAGCCTACTTCATGGTAAAACGGCGCTCCTACAGGTAACTGAGACACCGCTCTGGACAACGGCAATCCTTTCGCATCGGCAGTAGCTTTATCCACGGTGTCTGCGAAGTTATGGGCCTGGCTTGCAGACCAGTTACCATGAAGCAAGCCTTCCACATAGTAGCTGTCGAGGGCCGTTTTTAAGGTACTGCGAAGCGAGGTGTAGCTTACCTCATCCAAAGCATCGAGTAATTCAATGGGCGCCTGCGTATTACGCTGAATCAGTACACTAAGTCGTGAGAACAGACGGTTTGTCGGCTTATTCAGCAAGGTATTTTGCAAGCTTTGCCGCTGCATCGCTTTATGGTGTTCGAAAGTAGCCTCATCCGGTGTAAAGCGCATGATGGCGGCGAGTAACTGTTCAGCAAGCAGGCATTGTTGGTTAGTGAAGCCGCGCGTATGCAATGTCAGGCCTGCCTGGTGCCCGTAAATGCGATAATGTAACCCGGCAATTTCTGCACGATAGTGCTTGGCCTGCAGATAGTCGTTTAAAGTGGCAAGCCAAATTCGCTTAATAGCAACATGCTTTAACGAGTCGCAAAACGCAGGAATGTCGAAGGACAAATAAATATCACCCTTCGGGCTATGAAACTGCTGATCCTGCGCGAACCACAATTGTTTGCCTGGCTTGTCGATAATGCAGTGCGGTGTACCCTTTCCCTCTTCGGGTAACGTTAACTGATAGTCGCCCCCAAGGTAAGGATTAGGCGGCGGCAAGGCCAGGTCATTCATTGGCTGGGGCGCTTGCAAACGTGAGAGCAGTGATTCGCTCAGGGGGCTGATGCGGTATTCCGCATGATAAAAGTTGCAGGTGCGATCAGTTTCCACTTCCGGTGCAATCACTTTTATCCGCATATTTTCAGGCGTAAAGTAGGAGAGCGCCGTGGCGATCAGATCCCGATCAAAACTGTCGACAATAGTGTGAAACCGACTTATGTCGTCGGGGGCGTACATAAACAGATACTGCGCATAGTCGCAGACTACGCTCATTGGTTTGATATTTTCGTCATATTGGTTGGCAAGGGTACTGAGCTGTGCTTTTTCGTGAAAGCGCCATGGTTCATCAATTGATGCTTTGACCAGCTCCAGGTAGCTGAACAACACCGTAATAACTTCTTCACGCTGCACTAAGCCCTTACTTGTTAGCTGGAAGCTGATATTGAAATCCTTGAAATCATCTCCCTCAATGCCAGAGCCTGCAATCAGGTTGTTTGCCCACCCTTTGTTTTTCAGACTCGCCAATAAGCTTCCCTCACCCTCATCGCCCAGTAAATGACTGATATAATTCAATGGTTTGGTTTTAAAGTCGTTGTGCAGGCCGGGAAGTGCAAAGGTTACAATCAGCCTTCGAGCCTGTTGCAAGGGTTTAATCGCAATTTCAATACCCAGCTGTTCAGAGGTATACAGCGCCGGCCAGTCTTCACGCGCCAATTTACCTTTGGCAAAACTGCCAAAGCTTTGCTCGACCAGTTCCTTCACCTGCATCGCGGGCAGGGGGGTGATAATACTCAGGCACATGTTTCTGGCGCAGTAAAACTGATTATGAAAGGCCTTTAGCATGGCGCGTAATTCGTTGGGCTGGTGCTGGCGTAATGTTTCATCATTACCCACAGAGAATTTAGAAAACGGATGCGCGGGATTACAGGTTTCTTTGTGGATTTGATACAAACGACGCAGATCGTCTTTGCGCTTAAATTTAAACTCCGCGTCAATAGAGCGCATTTCGTTGAGCATCGTCTCGACATCAATCAGTGGCTGACGTATTGCGTTGGCAAATGCCGGAAGTGTTTGTGTCAGCGACTGCCGCTCGCAGGAAAAGTGATAGTTCGCGTATTCTGTTCCCGTCCAGGCATTAAGTGAGCCCCCGTGCCTTTCAATAAAGTCATTCAGCTCATTGGGTTTAGGCAGATGACGACTGCCCATGAACAGCATATGTTCGAGCAGGTGAGCCAAACCCTGACAGTTATCCGGGTCAAAAAAGTGGCCTGCCCGGACGGCAAGCGAGACATAACTAGCAGACAGATCGGTTTGCTGGCAGGCCATAACCCGCAAGCCGTTCTCTAAAGTGAAATAGTGTGCATTTTCCAGTGCCAGTGTAGCAGTCAACGTAGTCTCATTCCGATTAGCTGAGTGGGGATGTCATGTAGTGGTGACATCATGATGTTAGCCCGTCGCAAGTCACATAATAGCACTTTATCTTTACTATCAACGGCAATTGCTAGGCGCAGGCACGGCTGTCTGTTATCGTACGGAAATATCATTTCATAGTATGCATATAAACATGTCAGGTCAAAGCAGCAACGACGACATTTTGCTTTTCATCATGCGCCACGGTGAAAAGCAAAATGTCGTCGTTGCTGCTTTGACCTGACATGTTTATA
>CAZDUT010000081.1:3834-8001 GCA_964508695.1 uncultured Alteromonas sp. | reverse complement strand
ATCATGCGCCACGGTGAAGCTGAGCCGCCCCGGTTTGATGACAAAAGCCGGCAACTCACCGACGTCGGCAGACAACAGGTGACGCAGGCCGCGAAATGGCTTATCAGTTCCTATTGTCCGGATGGGGTGCTCGATCTTGCGCTGGTCAGTCCTTACCGGCGAACACGCCAAACCTTTGACACACTTACTCTTGATCTCAGTATCAAAGTCGATGAGATCAATAACGATATTACGCCCGATGGCAGTCCTGAATTTGTTAGTGATTATATCGGTGCCAGGATCAGTCAGGCGCAAACAACCGGTAAATCAATAAGGCGACTAATTGTGGTAAGTCACATGCCACTGGTCAGCTACCTGGTTGATTCACTGTGTGAGTCGTACACAACCAGCCTGTTTGCAACGGCGTCAATTGCGGTAGTGAGTTATTCGCCTGTATCAGGTAAAGCGCGACTACTGGAGCATTATCAGGGAAGGTAATGCGCCGCATAGGGCGTTTCGTTGACGGGCATTCCTGAGTCATTAAATTTTTTCTTAAGAAGTGCGTTAAACGACCGATACTTAAGTAAGTAGGGAGTCAGTATCAGGATCGTTGTCGCCCATGACCAACAAATCCATACCTGAGTTACTCAGACAGTCAATTCAGTCGCACCTTGAGGATGCCGACTTGCATGACGATGAGGAATTGCAGGCAATCTTAGGCAAGTTAAGTTCGTTGTCGACCAAGGTGGCCGAAGCGAAAGCAATCGCGCTTGCCCGACGGGCAAAAAAAGTAGGTAAGCAGTAACTTACCTTGCCGGCTCCGAAGGTGTGGCCGTTTCTGCCACGTAATACTCAGGCAGCACGCGCACGGTCTTAATCATATTTTCTGTAATATCGACAATTTCTATCGGATACCCGGACAGGCGCACACTGACCTTGTTTTCGGGAATTTCCTGTAGATACTCCAGCAGCAGCCCGTTGAGAGTTTTAGGCCCTTCAGTCGGCAAGGTCCAGTCCATCTCCCGGTTAAGATCCCGAATGTTGGCACTACCGTCCACCAGCACCGAGCCGTCTTGCTGAATATGCACTTCCTTACTGTGGTCGGGCACCATGCTGGTGGTGAAGTCACCGATAATTTCTTCCAGAATATCTTCCAGGGTGACAAGGCCCATAATGTCACCGTATTCATCCACGACCAGTGCAATTCGCTCTTTCTCGGCCTGAAACTTATACATCAGCGTATGTAGTGGCGTGGATTCCGGAGTGAAATAAATCTCGCGTACGGCGCGCAGCAAGCTTGCCTTGGTAAACTGATCTTTTGACAACAATCGCAATGCATCACGCAGGTGAACAAACCCTACTGCATCATCAATGCTGTCACGATATAACAACACACGTGTGTGCTGTGCGTTTGTGAGCTGCTTCTGAATTTTCTTCCAGTCGTCATTGATATCTATAGCGACGATTTCCGCTCGCGGCACCATGATGTCTTCAGCGGTAACACTTTCCAGATCGAGGATACCAACCAGCATTTCCTGGTGTTTCTTGGGGATCATTGTACCGGCTTCATACACAACGGTTCTCAGTTCTTCACGACTCAGTGAGTCATCACTGCCACCCAGTGGGCTGATGCGTAAAACGGCCAGAAAGCTGTTCGTGATGCCATTTATAAACGCCACGAGCGGATACAGCAGTGTTAGCAAGGGTAACAATATAATGGAGCTGGGGAAGGCGATTTTCTCTGGGTAAAGCGCGGCCAGCGTTTTCGGAGTGACCTCGGCAAATATCAGCAAAATAAGCGTCAGGCCGAAGGTGGTGGCAAAAAAGCCCCAGTAATCTCCGAACAGGCGAATACAAATAACGGTAGCAATGGAGGAGGCGGCGATATTGACCAGGTTATTTCCAATCAGAATGAGCCCGATAAGACGGTCTGGACGGTCGAGCAACTTCTGAACACGCTGAGCCGCGCGATTCCCTTCATTTTGCAGATGTTTCAACCGATATCGGTTGATGGACATCATGCCGGTTTCAGAGCTAGAAAAATACGCAGAAAGTAAAATGAGTACGCCGAGCGCGATAAACAGCGTACTCGTTGATATGTCGTCCAACTATTAGGTTCCTTTTACCGCATGGCAGACCAATGTAGTAACAAGCGCGGCGGGTTTCAAGCAAATTAAGCCGTTACAATAGCACTTCGCGCACCAGCTTGCTGCCGAAATATGCCAGTGATAACAGTACAACCCCTACAATGGTCAGGCTGATTACCTGTTTGCCGCGCCAGCCCCACAGGCGTTGTCCGGCAATAAGAGCGACGAAGACCACCAGTGCAGCGAGTGACAGGACAGTCTTGTGGGCATATGTTTTGCCAAACATATTGTCCAGAAACACAAAGCCGCTTATCTGTGCCACAAACAGCAAAGCAGTGCCGACGGCCAGCATTTTGAACACCAGGTCTTCCACGAGCGTCAGCGGCGGTAGTGAAGAGTGGATCAGCGATGCGCCTTTTTGCTTCAGGCGATACGTGATAAATGACATCTGCAAGGCATATAAGAAGGCTATCACCAGCACACAGTAGGCCAGTAGCGACAACGCAACATGGACTACCAAACCAGGCTGAAGCTCAATATGCATGATATGTGACGAAGGGATAAAGGCAGAGGCAAGTAATGTCAGTGACGAAAAGCCAAATACCACAGGCAGTAAAATTCTGTTAGGCATTAGTCTGAGCGACAACAGCATAACAGCGGTAATTAACCAGGCTGTGAGTGATAAGACATTAGTAATGCTCATGTTTTGCCCTGGAACCCCAAGGATCTCCATGAACAGGAAGCCGGCATGAGATGCAGCCGCAAGGCTACCAATTATTACCGCGAAAATAAGTTTCGGCTTTTGCTGCTGCGAAAGGCGGGCAACCAGCATAAACGCTGCGATGAGGTAACAGCCAATAGCAACGATGGCTAAAAAGGTTTCCATTTATCGTCCTGTTGAAAAATGCGGCCGGTCACGATGTTCCGACGGACTCAGCCAGTATTGATACTGGAAGCGGCAAGTAAATTCAACCGTATTACTGTATTTTGAGGCCGTTTCTCCGGGACGGAATAACGTCTGTCGAAATTTTGTGGTACAGGGTGGTACGTTACGTCGCTCATTTACGCTACAATACCGCGAATTTTTTAAGCAAAGAAGCTGCTCGATATGTTTGAGAATTTATCTGAACGCCTGGGACAGACATTAAAGAATGTCAGTGGTCGCGGGCGGCTTACTGAAGACAATATCAAGGACACGCTGCGTGAAGTGCGTATGGCACTGCTTGAAGCAGACGTCGCCTTACCGGTGGTTAAAGATTTCGTCGCACAGGTCAAAGCCCGCGCCGTGGGCACCGAAGTTACAAAAAGCCTCAAGCCTGGCCAGGTGTTTATTAAAATTGTTCAGTCCGAACTCGAAGCGGTTATGGGGGAGGCGAATGAAAAGCTGAACCTGGCTACCCAGCCGCCGGCTGTTATTCTGATGGCAGGTTTACAGGGGGCGGGTAAAACCACCAGTGTCGGCAAGCTGGCGAAATACCTGACGGAGCGTGAAAAGAAAAAAGTCATGGTTGTCAGTGCCGATGTCTACCGGCCGGCTGCAATTAAGCAGCTTGAGACGCTTGCGGATGAGGTGAATGTTGGTTTCCATCCTTCAACGGCTGACCAGGATCCGGTTGATATTGTAAATGGCGCGATTGATGCGGCTAAAAAACAATTTGCCGATGTACTGCTGGTCGATACTGCCGGTCGTCTGCATGTAGATAATGACATGATGGGCGAAATTCAGGCATTGCATAGTGCTGTAAAGCCCATCGAAACGCTGTTTGTGGTCGATGCCATGACGGGCCAGGATGCGGCCAACACGGCGAAGGCATTTAACGATGCGCTGCCGTTGACCGGTGTGATCCTGACCAAGGCTGATGGTGATGCCCGTGGTGGTGCTGCGCTCTCGGTTCGCCATATTACCGGTAAACCTATTAAGTTTATTGGTATGGGCGAGAAAACCGATGCTCTTGAGCCTTTCCATCCTGAACGTATCGCTTCGCGAATTCTGGGCATGGGCGATGTGCTGAGTCTGATCGAAGACGTTGAGCGCAAGGTGGATCGCAGTAAGGCAGAGAAATTTGCCAAGAAGGTCCAGAAAGGCAAAGGCTTCGATCTG
>CAZDUT010000081.1:0-3824 GCA_964508695.1 uncultured Alteromonas sp. | reverse complement strand
CTTTAAAGAGCAGCTCGAGCAAATGAAAAACATGGGCGGCATGATGGGAATGATGGACAAGCTGCCGGGCATGGGGGGCATGGCCGATAAAATAAAAGACCAGGCCGGTGACAAGCAGTTCAATCAGATGGAAGCCATCATTAATTCCATGACGCCTGGTGAGCGAGCCCGTCCCGATATCATCAAAGGTTCGCGCAAACGCCGCATCGCAGCTGGGTCTGGCACCCAGATCCAGGATGTGAACCGGTTGCTGAAGCAGTTTACGCAAATGCAGAAAATGATGAAGAAGATGTCTGGCGGCGGCATGAAAAAAATGATGCGCCAGATGAAGGGCATGATGCCGCCGGGTGGCGGTGGTATGGGCGGTGGCGGCGGAATGTTCCCTCCCCGTTAGACAATAAAAACGGCGCCTGATGGCGCCGTTTTCGTTTACCTTCCTGTTGCGATTGTTATGGCGTTAGTGTGACATTATCCAACTGATAGGCCGCACCTTGCGCACGTTGCCACTCGGGGAAGATAAGGATTAACTTAAGCTTCTCTGGGTTCAGGCCAGCGTCTGTCAGCATACTGATTGGGAAGCTGAAATGCTGCCAGCTTCCCAGTGCAGGATCCTGACTTTCCAGGCTTTGATTCAGTGCAAACTGGGCAAAGCTGCCGTCCTGTGACTCCACCTTAATCAGCCATTGCGCCTCAGCATCGTTTGCTTCTGCGGTTTTCTTAAGATCAAACTCCAGCATACCGCTGCTAAGTGCGGAGACATCATGTGGCAGCGTCGCCTGCAGGCCGGACACGGTGCCTGCCGGGCCATAGAAGTCGACATTGGCAACGGTGCCGCGATCCGCATCTTCAACCAGTGACACTGCAGCATTCGCACAGCAATCCCACAGTGACCACCCTTCGGCAAAGGTGTCATCGAATACTGTGAAGTAATCGTCTACTACGACTTCTGTGGGTGGGTTATTACTGTTGTCGCCATCGCCGACCAACCGCACATTGTCAATCTGCATGATGACACCGTTCTGGTTACCCCAGGCAGGGAAAATGACCAGGGGCGTGTCCACTTGCGCTAAATCGAGTGTGGATCCCGGGTTGGCGACTAAATCAGACAAGGGGATCTGATAGCTGGTCCATACGCCAACTTCAGGTGTTTCAATGGCAAAATCGCCCGAACTGCAGGGATGACCGCAATCCATTTTCACCATGAAGGGGCGTGTTGTGCGGGGATCTTCAACGATGAACAGGTCAAACTCAATGGCATCAAAACCGCTGACATCCAGTTTGGTGGTTTGCAGATCGGCATTCACCTGAGTTTGGAAGTAGACCACCGACTCATTGGTATTAAACGAGACCTGCTTGACGGTGCCGTGGCTGGCATCCGCACTGAGTACATCCTCAATGTCGACACTGCCATTGGCAACATATTTGCCCATACTGAACGGCGGTTGATCACTGTCATCATAGATAACTGCCGTATCGACGCCATCAAGCGAGTATTCGTAGCGAATATTATCGACTGCGAAGGTTACCGGGCCAGTGGGTTCCAGTACAAACGGATTAGCAATACTGGTTAGGTTGGCATAGTTGCCCGGTGACAGTGAATTGCCGTTTGCCATCATATCCGCGACATTAAGCCGTACTTCCATCCATTCGCCAGCGTCGGCAAGATTTACCCGGGCATCACTGACAGCAGGCCAGCCGCTGTCTAGCTTCACCAGCAAATCGGCACCGCCAGGATTGTCTGTCACTTTAAGGTCAAATACTAACTGACCCAGTGCGCCCCAGTGCGACATATCAATGGCCGGATCGGCGTTTACATACAGGTTGCCTACACCACCGGTTTGAACCACTTCCAGCACATTGCCGCGATCGGGCACGGCTACCGAGCTGAAGCTTATGCTGCCTTCAGGGTTGTAACTGCCGAAGGTCATGCCCTCCAGGAGACTGTCGATATAGATATTAAACACAGGGCCTGCACCCAGGTTGTCCACTGGGTCGACGATTTCAGGCGGTTCGTTGCCCTCGACAATTTCAGGGTTATCGCCGATGGTGGCACAACCCTGGCCGGTGGAGGGATTAACATCACACTCATACACCCGCACATAATCGACCTCCATGGTTTGGGGGAAAGCCGATTCGTCAATGCCGCCTTCGTTCGTATTGGCTGCCCAGCTGCCCCCCACTGCCAGGTTGAGTAATAAGTGGAAGCGCTGATTGAAAGGCGCATCACCGTCACCATTGACCCACTGGCCATTTTCATCTTTGTACTGGCTATACCAGCCGTCAGAAGTTTGCGTGGCGAAATGAACATCGTCGACATACCAGCGGATCTCTCCTTCCTCCCACTCGATGGCGTATTCATGGAAGCCATCAGCCGGATTCATGCCGTCAGGTAAGCGGTATGCAGCCCCCGAACTGACGTTGCCCGGCCACTCGCGGCCGTAGTGCAGCGTACCGTGCGTGCGGTTTTCCGGTTGTCCAGGCTGGTCAGCCGAGTCAGAAGCAGTTTTCAGGTTTACGGCCTCCATGATGTCAATTTCACCACTGGCCGCCCAGCCACCGAATACATAGTCAGTGGGCAACATCCAGATAGCAGGCCAGGTCCCCTGACCTGACGGCAGTTTGGCTCTGATTTCAAACCGACCGTAGGTCCAGTCACCTTTGTTCAGGGTGCGCAGTCGTGCAGAGGTGTAGGGTAACGTGGCTTCGTTGCTGATATCGCCGTTAGGGTTATCTGGGCCCGTGAAGGTTTCGCGTTGTGCTTTGATGGTCAGCACGCCGTTTGCTACCCAGGAGTTCTCATCACGGTCGGTATAACATTGTTGCTCGTTATTTCCGCCCCCCCAGCAGTTTTCCTCAAACGACCATTTAGTGGTGTCGATTTCATTGCCGTCAAAATTATCTTCCCACACCAGTTGCCAGCCGTTATCGTCCTGCTCAACCAGTGCGTCAAAGGTCAGACGCGCACGGGCGAATGAGAAATTTAGCGGCGAAGTGTGCGACATACCGGGCGCGATATCACCCTCGATCTCGACATAGGGCGTGCCATCAGCGGTGGTGCCATCCGGCGAGACCAGTGGACGGGTTGCATTATCAATGAGCAGTCGTAAGGGGCCGGTGAGAGTTGCGTCGGTGTCATTTGTAATTGTGACATTGACATAAAAGGTCCGATCAAAGCGGTTGTACATCTGACGACTTTTACTGATGCTTACCGTTTCTACGCTCTGCCATTCGGCCATCGCCGGCGAGGAAGACAGGGTTGCTGCTGTTGCTGTAAGCGCAAGTGTTAAAAGAGATTTACGCATGATGTTTTCCTTTCTGTGTACGTTGTCTCAGGCAAATTACTCCTGCGGCGCAGAGCAGGGTAAGTGGCAATGTCGCTGGTGCAGGCACGGCGGCACTGATTTCATTGAGGCTGGCTGAGTAAAGTTGCAACGAAGACGGTGCACCGTCAAAGTTCGAGGCAACCTGTAATTCCAGAAACCAGCCGGTTTGATTATAAATTGACGAGTCGAGCAGAAACGTCTGGTTGTATTGTGCTTCACCATTAATATCGACAATGTCGTACATACCGCCAAACGACAGCGTGTGGTCATAAAAGCCCATGCCGTCAGTTAAGTAAACTGAAAAATAATCGGCGCTTCCTGGTGGTTGGTTGGTGAGTTCACTGTTCACCGTAAAGTTGAGGTTCAGCCATAGTTCACTGCCCGCACCGGCTGTTAAATCCATTTCCTGATAAAGGATGTTGGAGAAGGCGAAAGTGCTGTCCACCGTCATCTCGGCATAACACTGACTGCCTGTATTGACTACCGAAATTTCGGATGAAC
>CAZDUT010000080.1:0-12206 GCA_964508695.1 uncultured Alteromonas sp. | reverse complement strand
GAAGACGACGACAAGTAAGCCTGACAACACAAAAAAACAGCTTTACAGCTGTTTTTTTGTGGTCACATCCGACCGCTGAGAGGATGTAAAACTTTCTCAGACATGTAAATTGGTTATATTATGAGCAGTGGTTCCGCTCACTCGACCAATGGCGATAAATGTGATTAATACGTGCTAACGTGCGTCAGTATATAACTTTTGCACCTAACGTGAGCGGCAGTTCAGGTATTTCTGCCTGGCCATTCGCAGCCCGGTTCGTTGTTGACTACATTTATAAGTCAAGGCTGTAAAATTTTTGTTCTACAGAGCAGGTGTTACGTGGGTGAGCTATTAACGCACAGTGAGTCAGCGGGCGTATTTACGTCGTCGTTTTATCGATGTGCGGTGGGTATGGCGCACATCGGTCTGGACGGACGTTTTGTGCGAATAAATCCCAGCCTTTGTCACTTTCTGGGGTATTCGGAGAGCACCCTGCAACAACTGACTTTCCAGGAGATTACCGCCGAGCCTTTCCTTAAAAAAGATGAAGACCATCTGCATGAATTACTGAATGGTAACAGTGAAAGCTACACCATGGAAAAGCAGTATCTGCATGCCAGTGGCCGAGCAATATGGGGTAAGCTTACTGTCTCACTGGTAAGAGATGATAACGGTGACCCGGAATACTTTATCTCAGTAGTTGAAGACATTGACGAGAAGAAGTGCATTGAGTCTCGCTTGTCGGATGCCGAATCACTTTTCAAGCACATTGTGTCGGCGTTTTCCCACCGAACGTTTGTGTGGGTAGCGAACAGTGACTTGTCCCGCATGCTGTATGTCAATGATGGCTACCAGACAATATGGGGGCGTAGCCCACTGACCCTGTTTGACGAGCCATTAGCGTTTTTAAATTTTCTGCACGAAGAGGATAAAATCCGTATCGAGCAGGAGTATCGTCAACCCGGCCTGCGAGAGTGGGGATTGGAATACCGGGTGATCACCCCAACCGGTGCAACGCGTTATGTGCATGATCGCGGCATCACCATTTATGATAAACAAGGCAATGCGCAATTTCTTATCGGTACCGTAGATGATGTCTCGGAGGATAAGAGTATGTATCACGCTCTGTTGGCCGCTAATAAGAAACTTAAAATCATGTCGCGAACAGATGGACTGACCGGGATCCTTAACAGGCGTGAGATGCTGTATCAGATTGATAAGGAAATTCAGCGCATTCTAAGGGATGACTTGTGTTCAACCCTGTTATTTATAGATATAAACGACTTTAAAGCGATTAATGACCAATATGGCCACCGCGCGGGTGACGATGCACTACTGGCCTTTGCGACTGAGATTAAAAGCCTGCTAAGGGAAACCGACAGCTTTGGTCGCTATGGCGGTGATGAGTTTCTGCTATTGCTGCACAACGCCAACGAAGAGGAAGCGCTAAAATTTTGCAAGCGCCTCAAAAGTCGTCCACTGAAGCTTGTAGTAGGACCTGGTGTGGAGATCAACCTGAAGTTTTCTGTCGGTATGAGTACCTGGAACGACGCCAGTAAAAGTGCTCAGAGTTGGGTTGAGCAGGCCGATGACAACATGTATTGTGAAAAGCGCAAAAAGCACACCGGTTAGTGCCGGTTTAACACTTCACTGGCTGAATCAAACTGCTTTACACCTGCCACCCAGGTAGCTGCCACGGCATTCTCACTGCCTAATATACTCAGCGCAAAAAAGCATTCCTCTATGGATGGGGATGACCCGAGTCGTAATCTGGAAAGTTCATCGCATTGAGGATCCAATACCGTAATATCAGCTTTCGTTCCGGTATTAAAATTGCCTATTTCATCATCAAGCCGGTAGGCTGCCGCCGGCCCCTGAGTCATCATATACAAGCCTTTTGCGGGAGATAAAGGGGTCTGGTTTAACTGACTGACTTTATATCCATCGGCATAGGTTTTAAGCATACTGAAACTGGTTCCGGCACCGACGTCGGTGGCAAGCGCTACATTGACGTTTTCGCTGCTTGCGCGTTGTAAATCAAATAGTCCGCTACCTAAAAACAAGTTTGAACTGGGGCAAAATGCTACGGTTGCCTCCCGGTCTGCCAGGCACTGCCATTCCTCGTCGCTAAGATGTATTGCATGGCCAAAGACGGCCCGTGACCGAACCAGACCGACACGGTCATACACATCCAGGTAGCCTTTGGCATTGGGGTACAGCGATTTAACCCAGTCGATTTCCTGCTTATTTTCAGACAGGTGTGTCTGAATAAAGACATCCGGAAATTGCGTTGCCAACTCACCCAGCATGGCTAGCTGTGCCGGGCTGCTGGTTGGAGCGAACCGAGGCGTAATGGCATACCGGTTTCGTCCTTTTTTGTGCCAGCGGCGAATCAGCTCAGCACTGTCGCGCTGCGCACTTTCGGCCGTGTCCTGCAGCGATGACGGGCAATGCCGATCCATGCACACCTTGCCTGCAATGATCGCCATATTTCTCTCTGTTGCCGCATGAAAAAGTGCATCACAGGCATGTTTATGGACACTGGAATAAACCAGCGCAGAGGTGGTTCCCTGTTTAAGTAGTTGGCGGATAAATACCTCAGCGATTGCGGAGGCATGTGCAGGCGAGGCAAACCTTTGTTCGGCAGGGAAGGTGGCTTTCTCAAGCCACTCAAGTAACTGATCTCCGTAGGATGCAATACTTTCGGCTTGTGGGAAATGTATGTGACTGTCGATAAATCCCGGCACCACCCATTTACCGGAGTAATCGATGACCGTCGCAGCCGGGTAGTCAGCTATCATTTCCGCTGCGCTACCCATGGCGAGAATATGCTCACCGTGTATCACCAGGGCGCCATTTTTAATCACCTGGATCGCGTTATCCGGTGTGGATGTGGGGGCCGGGAAATGGGCAATATGCCCTTTAAGTAAATACATGACAGTTTGAATACAAGCTAACCAAAGCGACCGGCGAGGGTAGCAGTTTAGCTATCGTTTGCCTACTGTTTCGTACAGGCTTCAGTGTGCGCTGAACGCGGTGGCATAGCAATATTTGCTTACGACACGTTGTATCCAATATTGACTATGGCACTATACGCCCATCCACTATTGCCTCTCTTTATAGGTACAGGACGTGCAAAAATGAAAAACAACCGGGGTAATGAGGCCGGAGTTGCAACCCGCAACCGACAGGCTATTCTAACCGCCGCAGAAAAAGTATTTTCACAATATGGCTTCAAAGGCGCCTCAGTGCAGCAGATTGCTGATGAGGCGGGGCTGCCAAAGACTAATGTGCTGTATTACTTCAACACCAAGCAGGTCCTGTATCAGGCCTTACTGGAAGAGTTGTTAAGTGTATGGAACTCCTGTTTTGATGGTGCCACCGAGGCTGACGATCCGGCTCAGGAACTGGCTGCTTATATCGCTGAGAAAATGGCGTTATCGAGACAGCACCCACTTGCGTCAAAAGTGTTTGCGATGGAAGTGATAAACGGCGCACCAAACCTTGGCGAGTACTTCGGTCAGCAACAGGCTAAATGGATGGCAAGCCGGGTGGCCGTCATCAATGCCTGGATTGGTGCGGGTAAAATGCATGCAGTGAACGCCGAATACCTGCTTTATCAAATTTGGGCGAGCACACAGCATTATGCTGACTTTGCCGCGCAGATAACCCAGTTGCAGGGGAAAAAAATGCGCAAAGCCGATTTTGCTGAGGCAACCCATCACCTGCAGCAGGTGATTCTCACCGGGTGCGGACTACAAATACCTGAAAAAAATGTTACTGCAGAACAATCAGGTCAGATCGAACACATAGCGCAACAGAAATATGACGGCCAGTGAATAAGTCAGCAGGCTCACCTCGCGGTGCTTGCCGGTACCTACCTGAATGCTGACATAGGTGATAAAGCCCATCGCAATACCTTCACTGATACTGAAAGTAAGCGGCATTGTCATAATTGCCACGGTCGCTGTGGCCAGGGCGCCGAGATCATCAAAATCCAGCTGGCGAATACTTTCCATCATCAGGATCCCTATGGCTAGCAGCGCAGGCGTAGTGGCCATCAGGGGAATGACTTTCATCAACGGTGTGAAAAACAGGGCCAGCAAAAAGCACAAGGCAACCACCACCGCAGTAAGGCCAGTGCGACCACCCGCCGACACGCCGGCAGCTGACTCCACGTAGCTGGTTACCGGTGAGGTCCCAAGTGCGGCACCCGCCACACTGGCGGCAGCGTCCGCAGTCATGGCATTGCCCATGCGTGGCAGTTTACCTGCAGGAGTAAGCAGGTTTGCCCGACGCGATACCCCTAGCAGCGTCCCAATGGTATCGAACATATTTACGAACATCAGGGCGAAGATGAGATCCCAGGTATTTGCCAGGTGTTCTATCGGAAACAGAATATCCATGGCTAAAAATGTCTGGCTAATGGGCTCGGGCATACCTATGACAGAGCTTGGCATGGTGGTTAGTGCACCGTCTTCGGTAGGAATAAACAGGCCAATAAATGTAAGAATAAGCATGGTGATGAGTATTGCGCCGGTGATCCCGCGAATAAGCAACACAATCGTTAGCAAAATACCAAACAGTGCCAGTAATACCTGGGGATCTGACAAGTCGCCCAGGGTGACAAAGGTGGCAGGACTATCTACAACCAGATTGGCATTTTTAAGCCCAATAAACGCAATGAACAGGCCGATACCTGCCTGCACACCAATCTTGAGCGCGCGCGGGATGGATTCGGCTATGCGCCGGCGAATCCCGGTCAGCGTAAGCAGTAAGAATAACACGCCGTTCCAGAACACGATCCCCAGCGCTGCTTCCCAGGGAATATCGCGCGATAAGCAAATGGTAAAGGCAAAAAAGGCATTGAGTCCCATGCCCGGTGCCAGCGCGATGGGATAGTTTGTCATAGCCGCCATCAGCAAGGTACCAATACAGGCAGCGAGCGCTGTTACCGTAATAAGGCCTTCAACAGGCATGCCGCTTTGTCCCAGTACACCTGGGTTAACGATCAGAATGTAAGACATGGCGGCGAAGGTTGTCAGGCCGGCGATAAGCTCCTGTCTGACATTGGTTTGGTGGGCCCGTAATTGGAACAGGCGCTCGAAAGCTTGACTGATCATCATCGTTTTCCGGTTAAGGTGTATGGGAAGGTTCGAACACGTCTCTTACCACCTGGCTGTATGCCCGGGCGATCCTAGACGTTATAATACCTTCCCAGGTATCTTACACATCTGTGGTGTCATGACGGTAATTTGTAAAAAGATACAAACTACCAGTAGTCCAGGTGGGTCTGCATCTATTTCGTTGAAAAAATGCAGTATTGTAGTTTAAGGAGCTATTCATGTCGCTAGAAAGGCTTATCAGGGCTTTACCCAAAGCAGAGCTTCATCTGCATATTGAAGGGACTCTTACACCACAAAGGATGTGGATGCTGGCTCAGCGTCACAACATTTCGCTGCCATACGACAGTGCAGACGCTATTACCCAGGCATATCAGTTCTCGGACCTGCAGAGCTTTCTGGATCTCTACTACCAGGGTGCCAATGTGCTCAGGGAGGAGGAGGATTTTTATTTGCTGATGCAGGATTACCTGCAATCATGCCGGGAACAAAACGTTGTACATGCGGAAATTATGTTTGATCCGCAAACTCACACCGAACGCGGCATCGGCTTTGACATTTTTATGCCCGGCTTTTTGCGGGCATTAAATGAAGCGAAAGATGAGTGGGGGTTCAGCAGCGCACTTATCATGTGCTTTTTACGCGACCTGTCGCAGGAACAAGCCTTTACTACGCTGCAGCAAGCTCAGCCCTGGTATGCCCATATTACCGCGGTTGGTCTGGACAGTGCGGAGGTGGGCAATCCGCCGGAAAAGTTTACCGCCGTCTTCGCCAAAGCCCGGGAGGCAGGCTTTTTGTGTGTAGCCCATGCCGGTGAGGAAGGCCCGCCGGAATATATTCACCAGGCATTAGATCTGCTAAAGGTCGACCGCATTGATCATGGTGTTGCCTGTGAGTTGGACAAAACACTGATGGCACGTTTGCGAACGCAACAAATACCGTTAACGGTGTGTCCTCAGAGTAACCTGAAGTTATGTGTGATTGACGACATGGCAACCCATAATATTCTTCGGTTACTGGAGCAGGGGCTGCTGGTAACCGTTAACGCTGATGATCCGAGTTACTTTGATGGTGATCTTGTGGCTAACTTCGTTGCGCTGGAAAAAGCGCTGGGAATGCGCGCCTCTGAGCTTCATCAGCTTGTTATCAATGGCTTTAAGGGCAGCTTTCTGCCGGAACACGACAAAGCCCGATATATTGACGAGGTCGACAGGGTTTTTCACCAGCACAACTAGTTATTGCTGCTGACGTTGTGCCTCAATACAGGCGAGTGTGTCGGCGACGGTTTGCTTAAATGGCGCTACCACAGCATTGATTGCCGCCAGGTTTCCGGCCCGGGCCTGATCTTCGATGAAGGCGCAATGGGCATAAAGCCGGGTCAGCCCTACATCCGCGGCACCGCCTTTGAGATAGTGACTTAACTGTTTTATTTTCTCAATGTTGTGCTGGGTAATTGCGCTCAGCAGGTTGTGGGTAGTGTCGTTGGCCTGCGAAACAAAAAGTGTTGCCACTTTTTCGAGCAGCGCGTGGTTATTTCCCAGACGTACCAGTGCGCTTTGTTTATCCCACAGTGGTTCTTTGGACACTGATGAGGTTATTGATTGCTGTTGCTGTAGTGGCTGCATAATTTGGACTTCTGTTATCTTCTGGTCTATAGCAGTGCGATTTTTCTTTATAAACATAATATTATACACGTATAGCGGGTGACGTCTCAGCAGAAACTCTACACTTGTTGCTGAATGAAATCACAGTTTCAGGCTAAGGCTGTTGGTGAATTGCAGAACGCGCATTTTGGCAGCGTTAATCAACGGGGAGCAATCAGTGCAGGTGTTACCCGGTTGTTGAGTAATGTGCATGAGACAAAGAATGTGGATGCCGCCGATGTGTCTTGCGGGGTAGGCGTACAGCCGATATTTTCTTAGCCGGGTGCCCGGGGAGACAGGTTGCACCTTGCCAGAAAGTTCTGCCACAGAGTCACATGTTGTTTTACTGCCGCCTGGTATTGGTCAAACCCTTCCATTGCATACTGCTTGATATAAACCTTAAATTCACCACTCAGCGCCGGGTGTGCCAGCCAGGACGTCCATACCGGTACAAGCTGATAATGATAGTCGTTCAGGCGGCTACCTACCGGCTGGATCTGTTCGATAAAAAACAAATAAAACACATTTCGCAGGATCTTTGCCTGCTCGGAAGGCCGGCCTCCGTCGCACCCTACGTCATTCAGTTGTGGTGCAAGTGCGTGTGTAAGCGGTGGCAGGGTGTCGGCAAGGTAGCGCTGAGTCTGAAACAACTTGGCTGGCAACCGTGCAGAAGCGGCCTGCTGAAGTTGCTGTTCAAGCTCGGAGAGTGTGAAGCGTTCATTTGCCGCACGTGAGGTTAAGTAGTGCAGCGACGTGATACCCGCCCGCGCATCGCGATTTCCTTCGGCGGCCAGCATCTGTTGAGGCATACCTAATGCGTAATGCATTTCCTGGCTGGACTGAATAAGGTTGGCCCACACATAGTCTCGCTGCTCACGTTTAATCGCTTTTATTTCTTGCAGACGCGTCGCCAGTGGATGGGAGGTTTTACCAAGTGCCGCAATACACTCATCAATAATTGCCAGCAGACGGGTTTCATAGGCCAGTCGTTGCGAGGGTTGCTGGGTTTTACCCACGGCGGTGTTTCGTTCGGCCACTAATGTACCTAGCTCGCACTCCTGCAGCGCGTAGAACTCGCGTAAATTGACACTCACAGCGGGCACGCTCAGCCTCAGTGATGCTGGCGCCGGGTAGGGAAGGGCAGGCCGTGTGCCAGGTTCAGGCAGTGATGCCTCCAGTACCCGGGCGAGTCTCGCATGGTAATCCTCAACTGCAGACTGCAGCTCGCCCCCCCCGCTGCAGCCCGCTAGCGCAACTGATATCAGCAGAGGCAGAAGTTGCTTAGGCAGAGGTATTCGCATAAATGCTTCGGCCACCATCGACATACAGTATTTGACCGGTGACATACTTTGCGTTCAACAAAAAACATGCGGTATCAGCAATATCTTCTGGCGTTCCAAGCCGGGCAAGCGGAATGGTATTGAGCATGCCTTGTTTGTCATCATCGTCGATGTCACGGTCTGGCCACAAAATAGCGCCCGGCGCAATACCGTTGACCCGAACAGAGGGGGCCAACTCGACTGCCAGTGAACGGGTCAGTGAAGCCAGGGCCGATTTTGCCATGCAGTAAATACTGTGGTTAGGGAGGGGGCGATCGATGTGCATATCAATCATGTTGATAATTACGCCCTCAGTCTGTTTTAACACTGGTGCGAGATACTGATTCAAAAAGAGTGGCCCCTGGGCATTGCTTCCCATCAGTTTTTGCCAGTCGTCCTGCGATGCTTCATTTAGTGGTGTCGGGTAAAACATAGAGGCGTTGTTAATCACAACATTTACCTGCCCCCAGCAATTAAGTGCGCGTTTGCCAAGCGATTCAACCGCTTGTGGGTCGCACAAATCGGCCTGTAACGCTTTCGCGGAATCGGCACGCTTGTCATTGAGCGATGCTACCAGTGTGTCGGCCGCGTTGGCCGACTGGTTAAAATGAACAATTACCGAATAGCCCTCATCATGCAGACGAGTGGCAAGGGTTTTACCAATACGTTTGGCCGCCCCGGTTATCAGCGCTACCGGTGGGGTATGATTTGTTACCTCAGAATTCAAAGCGTACGTCCCTGTTAGTGATGGGAAGGAATATGATTAATTATGGATTGTGCCTGACTTATGTAGCCGCCGCCAAATAGCAACCCATGATTAAGTATATGGTAAAGCTGATAAATTGGTTTTCTGACAGCGTAGTCAGGTGCAAGTGGACAGTGCGCTTCGTAGCCGTCATAAAATGAAGTGGGAAAGCCGCCAAATAAGCTGGTCATGGCGATGTCAGCTTCGTTGTCGCCCACGTACACGGCGGGATCATAAATTGCCGGTCCATGGCACGTTACGCCAGCATTCCCGCGCCAGAGGTCGCCATGTAAGAGAGCCGGTGTTGGCTGATGGCCCTTCAGGGTGGCGCGCACTGTTTCAACCAGCTGGTCGTTATTGGTGAGGGTTTGGCCTTTCTGCGACAGGCGCTCCAGCATACTGCCAATGCGCTGCTCGGCAAAAAAGTCAGCCCAATTGCTATACCAGCCATTCACCTGCACGCTGCCACCTATGAAATTATTGGTTTCCCAGCCATAGCCGTGATACCCCCCGGCGCTGTGCAGCCTGGCAACCATTTCTCCCAGGGCGTAATAATCCTGTGCAGATTGTTTGTCGCGAAAGCGCAGGTGCGACAGCACCAGGTATTCTATTTGCTGACCTTCAGCACTCAGTTCTCCGCAGGTAATCACTGACGGTACCTGCACGCCGTTTACGCTCGCCAGTGCGCGCAGTCCGTCTGCCTCACACTTCAATGGGCGGCGCTCATCCAGAGGATGGGTTTTCACGAAAAAACGGTGACGTTCGTCACGGATCACGAAGCTCTGGTGGGTATCACCCCCCGTCGCTTTTTTCTGGTGCTGACAGATAAACGGCATGTCGAGCGCAGAGGATATTTGCTCGCTGATAAAATGCCACATGGCGGTTGTCACAATCTTGGATCCTTTGTTTCAGTATGGACAATAATCGCCGGCTTTACCGAGAATTATTCGGCAGGGAAGCTGCAATAAGTCTTTAGCCACGCGGCGGGCGCTGGCGTTCACGGCTGCACGACAGTTTTCTCGGTAACGGCTGCCGCGCTGCCGGAGCAGTCTGGCGACGCAGGGGCATGTTATAGCACTTACCCTCTGGGATGTGGCTGCAAATCCGAACGCCCTATAGACTTCGTCGCGCCTTCCCAAACAGGCGCTAATTTTAGTGGCAGCCGGTGATGAGCATTGCATGTCACAGGCAAGCCGTTATAATCGCTGCAGACGTGGTGGGGAATAGGCTTTTTAGCAAGCCATCACCATCTGACAGGGCAATCGTAATGCCCTGAAACGACAACACCCAGTGGGGTGTTTTTTTATTTTTCGTTATACAACAAGTGGCGCAGAGTAGGCGTCACCACTGTAAAGGATCAAACATGCCTGTAATTACGCTCCCCGACGGAAGCCAGCGCGCTTTCGACAATCCCGTTTCCGTACTTGATGTAGCTAACGATATCGGCCCTGGCCTGGCAAAAGCCACCATTGCCGGTAAAGTCGACGGCGAGCTTGTCGATGCGGTTGATATGATCAACCAGGATGCGAAGCTGCAAATCATCACCGCCAAAGACGATGAGGGGCTTGAGATCCTGCGTCACAGTTGTGCCCACTTGTTGGGACACGCTATCAAGCAGTTATGGCCAGATACCAAAATGGCCATTGGCCCGGTTATCGATAATGGCTTCTACTATGATGTGGATATGGATCACAGCCTGTCGCATGACGACTTGCAAAAGCTGGAAAAACGCATGCTGGAGCTGGCCAAGACCAACTATGAGGTGGTTAAAAATACGGTAAGCTGGGCTGAGGCACGCGAGACCTTTGCCGGACGTGGTGAGAGCTACAAAATCGAAATCCTGGATGAAAACATCAGCCAGGATGATAACCCGGCGCTTTACCATCACGAAGAATACACCGACATGTGTCGTGGCCCGCACGTCCCGAACATGAAGTTCTGTCACCACTTCAAACTGATGAAAGTGGCCGGCGCCTACTGGCGTGGTGACAGTGACAACAAAATGCTTCAGCGCATCTACGGAACAGCATGGGCGGACAAAAAGCAGCTGAAAGCTTATCTGCAGCGTCTGGAAGAAGCGGAAAAGCGCGACCACCGTAAAATTGGTAAGGCACTGGATTTGTTCCACTGGCAGGAAGAAGCGCCGGGCATGGTGTTCTGGCACAACGACGGCTGGTCAATCTACACTGAGCTGGAAAAGTTTGTGCGCGAGAAGCTGCGTGAATACCAGTACGACGAAGTAAAAGGTCCAATGATGATGGACCGCTCACTGTGGGAAAAATCCGGCCACTGGGACAAGTACGCCGAAAATATGTTTACTACCGAGTCGGAGAAGCGCGAATACGCAGTGAAGCCGATGAACTGTCCGGGACACGTGCAAATTTTTAACCAGGGCCTGAAATCTTACCGTGACCTGCCGCTGCGTATGGCAGAATTTGGTTGCTGTCACCGTAATGAGCCTTCCGGTGCACTGCACGGGTTGATGCGCGTGCGCGGTTTTACCCAGGACGATGCCCACGTTTTTTGTACCGAAGAACAGATCCTGGATGAGGTATCGAGCTGTATCCAGATGGTGTATGAGACCTACGCGGCGTTTGGCTTTGAGAAAATAGCCGTGAAGCTGTCGACACGCCCGGAAAAACGGGTAGGCTCAGATGATATCTGGGATAAGTCGGAAGCGGCACTGGCCGAAGCGCTGAAAGCTAATGACATTGAGTTTGACTATCAGCCGGGTGAAGGCGCGTTTTACGGGCCGAAAATTGAATTTACCCTGCATGACTGTCTGGACCGCGCCTGGCAGTGTGGTACCGTCCAGCTGGACTTCTCAATGCCGGGACGATTAGGCTCAAGCTATGTGGCAGAAGACGGTGAACGTCGTGTGCCGGTAATGATCCACCGCGCCATTCTGGGCTCGCTGGAACGCTTTATCGGTATCCTGACTGAAGAATACGCCGGATTCTTCCCGTTGTGGCTCGCGCCCCAACAGATAGTGGTGATGAATATCACGGATAATCAGGCTGATTACGCGCGTGATTGCGTGAAAAAACTCAATCAATTAGGCTTTAGAGCAAAGTCTGACTTGAGAAATGAGAAGATAGGCTTTAAAATCCGCGAGCACACCTTAAAGCGTGTTCCTTACATGCTGGTGGTTGGTGATAAAGAAATGGAAGCCGGTGAAGTGGCAGTACGCTCTCGCCGAGGTGACGATCTTGGGAAGATGCATCTGGATGCTTTCATCACCAAAGCACAGCAGGAAGTGGCCGACAAGGCCTGAAAATAGAGGACCGCAGATTGAGGGCCCGCAGCAGGCAATACCGCCGCGTTGCGGGCAGACGAATAAAGTTTTTGGAGGAATAGCACATTAAAGGCGCTAATAATAAGGCTCAGGGCGACAAAG
>CAZDUT010000079.1:0-12258 GCA_964508695.1 uncultured Alteromonas sp. | reverse complement strand
GCGAATATGAGATAAGCAAAGCCAACATCGGCGATGGCTATGTAAAAGGCGTGGAACTTAAACTGAATTACGCCTTTTCGCCGTCACTGGTTGGTTCGTTTATCGGTGCGTATGTTGATGGGCGGGTAGACACCTACCCAACGTCTGAGCAACGGGTAGCTCGCGACTACCTGAGCCGGTTAGTGCCAACCTCTGCCCGTTTTCAGCTTGATTATGTGCCACCTCATGACAATTGGACGGCGCAACTGCAATGGTATCTGGTCGATAAGGCTGACCGGTTATCGCTGCGTGATAGCGGTGACTCTCAGCGCATTCCTCCGGGGGGCACGCCCGGTTATGGCGTCCTGAACCTATCGGCTGCTTATCATTTCAGCGAGCAGTTTACGGTGCGCCTCGAGGTAGAAAATATATTTGATAAAGATTATCGCATTCATGGCTCCGGCCAAAATGAAGCTGGCCGCAACCTGATCCTTGGGCTTGAGGCCCATTTTTAACGTCCATTCACCACTGCACCGCAGGAGCATTAACCGTTACGGTTACCATGCTTTGCTATGGCGGTTCGAGAATTGGCAGGTAGACAAAGACAAAAAAATGCTGCCATGATGGCAGCATTTTTTACGGGACTGGCGGCTATGCCGCTTTTTTCATTTGCTTAATCCTTAATAGGATAAGCCCGGAGACAAGCAGCGCTGCAGCGGCAGGCTCAGGAACGGATGCTTGGGTACAGCCACTGGGGCCAATACAAACTCTGCCATTTTGAAGTTGCACGTTAAGCTCATCACCCACTTCATCGCCAAATACCAGGTCGGGGCCACCGAACGATAAGTTGCTAACGCCATTTCCAATAGCTTCAAACGAAATGGTAGCGATCGCAAACTGCTGGCCTAACGCATCCTGATTCGCGACCAGGGTGGCAACATCATCCAATGACACTTCAAACATGTCTAGCTGGCCGGGTGAGACCTCTGTTGTGTCACATGTGATGGAAGGAATACAACCAAACGAGTCAACACCAAAGCCAAATTCAGCCTGCATGAAGGCTAAAACGGTATTGTCGTAAAACAAGTCGATATCCCAGCCACTCAGATACTCACCGTCATCAAGGCCATCCCACAGGATGTCGACTGTGATGGTATCACCGATGACGCCCGTACTTTCGGTTGGATCCACCGATATGATGGGGGCGGCGAGTGTAACACCCGGTAACCCTATGGCAATGGCAATGTATATACTGCTCAACAATTTCTTCATAGCTTTTTCCTTATGTCATTTTATTGTTACGCACTCGCGACTGTTACTATATTGCGCTAATTGCACATCGGGCGTTATCGCACTGCAGTATGCAGATACGTGCATCGAGAACGTTAATAACACCGTCCGTATTCAGGTCAAAAATCGGATCGGCGGGCGGTACCGCCAGATTTCTGTTTGCGTTAATGTTGCTAATGTCGATGCGGTTAACTTCGCCATCGCTGTTGTTGTCACAGGATGCCACCTGGGGCTCTACTGTGCTCACCCGGAGGTCTGACAGTATAGGTGACTGGTCCTGGTCATTTGGGCGAAGTGTAGTTCTGATCTCGATAAACTGGCCGGTCAGCCCCAGCCCCGGTGTGTTGTTGCTTACCGGGGCATAGGCAACCAGTCCCAAATCGGCTTCACTGTCTGCGCTTCGTGCTTCCACAGTGATGCTTGCACCAGCGGGGATCGCGCCTTGTGGCTCGTTGTTCCAGCTAATACGATCCCACGCAGACCCCGCGATGCCGCTGTCAGTGGTAACAGTCCATATCCCGGTGGGATCGGTTTGGTTACGCGCGGCGAATCCCGTGGCATCGCTGTACGTGTAAGGAGAGCGTCCGACAGGTATCGTGGAGATAAAATTACAGTTATTGTCGTACTGCGATACGCTGTTATTGCCTAAGTTAATTGTCCATATTCTGCCACCCGAGCCCACAATCGGGCCTCGACCGCCGAGTGTGCCCACCGTACAATCTGGCGTAGTGTTTAAGTCACCGGCCGCATTGGTTGTGAATTTGCGTAATGTTGGCGTACCAAACCAGACAGCGCCATCCCCATCAACTGCTACGCCCGTACCAGAAAAGGCAATGCTGGTCTGGAATGATCCTGTATCAGGGTTGAACGCATGAAGTGTACTGCCCAGATAGACCCGGTCATTGCCCAGTGCAATACCATAATTGCTTTGCCCAAAGCGGTTTCGTGTCCAGGTATTGGTATTGGTATCTAACTCTACGAGTACTGAGCTTAACGTAGCGCCCCAGAGAATACCGTCAGAGGTTACGGCGCAGCCATAATTTGTGGCGTTGGTGGCTATGGGGCCAGCTAACTGTGAGCCATTCTGATCGAACTTGTAATAGGCACGGCTACCGCCGTACGTACCAGCCCACAGATTGCCGGCGGGGTCGATACACAGTGAGCGTCCCAGTGAGCCCGGCTCGCCGTAGCGGGAGATCCAAACCACACGCTCGTCACGGTACTCGTTTAACTGAATAATGCCATCACCGTTGTCATCAACCACCGGTAGCATCTCACTGGGCTGGATCGTGCAATCATTATTAAGGTCCCGGGAGGTGTCGATGATGCCGTTACCGTTGCGGTCAACACCGCCTTCTATCGCAATCTTGATCAGTTCCGGCTGTTTGTTGCCGGTAAAGTTGCGGTTAGCCACGTAGACATTGCCTTCAGTGTCGACCGCGGTCCGTGAAGGCGCAGGTCCTGAAAAGGCGCCATGATTGGCCAATGCATTGGGATCACCGAACGATGTCAGATAGCGGGCAACCTCACAGCCATCAGCATTGGTATCGACTCGCGACATGGTATCCTCGCCAGCGTTAGCTACCCATAAAATCGGAAAGGTATCACCGACTTCATTAAGCTGCAGTTGGTCACTGTTTGGTGCGTTATAATTTACCGAGCTTAACGTCCCTAGTGCGAAGTCTTCGTCAGTGGTGTATGTTGTCGTCGCGGCGTTGGCGACGCCGGCCACAAGCAGTGTGGATACTGCGCTTACTAATAGTGTTGCTGATAGTCGTTTCATCTTAGCTTCCTCCTAAGGCAAGGGCTGCAGAGCGCTGGCGCGCGCAACCTGCTTGCTGGATTGTGGAAGTGCGACCGGTTCTGGCAAAGGTTGACTCTGGTATCCATCTGCGGGGGAAACAACCGACAAACTGTCATCGGAGAAGTCCAGCGCAACGACATTGGAGTAGCGCCGTCCTTGCCAGCTCACCATCAAAATACCTGAATCATCTGCCAGCCAGGTTGCATCATCGACCTGGTATTGGGCATCTGAATAACTGCGTTGTTGGGAACCATCTTCCTTCATTACATAAAGTTGCGAGCGCCCAAAGGGCCCACGGGTAGATAAAAACAGTATTTGTCCGCTGTGGTGTGACCATTGTGGCTGGGTGTCTGAAGCCGGAAGGTGGGTGAGTTTTGTTTCTTTTTTTGTATTCATGTCATACACATAAATATTAAACTCACGGTTTCTTCGCGAATGATAAACCAGCCTGTCCGACTCAGGGGCCCAGCTGACTCTGCCGTCGTTGTGCCCAGGATTGTTGGTAAGCTGCACTTCTTCACCGGTTTTCGGGTTTACAACCCAGGTGTCGGCTTTGTTTTTGTCTGGAGTAAGCTTGCGATACGCTATCCATTTCCCGTTAGGCGACCACTCAGGCGCATCCAGGCCGGCATGCGTGTCGTGAGTGATTTGACGTAACCCACTACCGTCGGCGCGCATGATAAATAGCTGTATGACGCCGCTATGTCTGTCCGAGGTAAATGCAATATATCTCCCGTCAGGTGACCAGCGGGCCTGGCCATCATAGCCTTGTGCACGACTGAGGTTCTGTTGCGCGTTACCATCAGCCTGCATAACGTATACTTCACTGTTGCCGTTATCGCGTAGTGAGGTAAATAATATTGCCTTGCCGTCGGGTGACCAGCGAGCGTCGTAATCGTCACGCTCGTTGTGAGTTAATTGTGCTAGCTGACTACCGTCGAATTTGGTCAGGAAGATTTCACGATCACCATCCTGATTAGAGACGAACAGCATCTTTCCTTCCCGACTAGGGGAGTTGTGAGCGCTCCCGGCTGAGATAAGATCATTGGGTTGATGTTGGTTTGTTGCTGACGTGCAACCGACAGCGCACAGCGTATACGCAGCCAGAAAAACATATCTAAAACCTACCATCAGCTTCACTTCACACTCCTTCACACTATGGGCGGGAGGCAGTTACAGCTTGCCTTTAATTATTGGTCACAGATAAGCGTTGGAGCGGATGCTGATCAGTTAATGATTCAGTGAGTTGAGAATATATTATTGTTGTCTCACTCCAGAGCTGTTTGAAAAATAAGCATTTTTGGCGCCATATTTGTAATGCAATGAAATATAAAAGAAATTTAATTTAGCGGTATCGACAGCGCGCTGGTGTGTAAAAAAAGCTGACACGCCAATGGCCGCTACTGAGGCAATGCCTGCTCGTGAGTCAATGCATGTGCAGGTTCAACAAACACGGTCATTAATTCCCCCTGTCGTAATACAGATAGTTGTAAAGGCTCAACCCCGTTAAGAAAGTCCGGGGCCTGTGCAATGCCCTCGGCATTGGTCATACTGACGCCATTAATTTCAGTAATAATATCGTCGGACATCAGGCCGAGACCCAGAAAGCGACTTGAGTCGCCATTGGGGGAGGCTGCAAGTCCCTTTAATACACCGTTGTCTTCAACCGGAGTCAGTTTGAGCAGCACACCATGGCTGATATAGCGGTCGTCGCGCTCAATACGGGCGGAGGTGGGCGCACGACTGTCAACGGGTATCGTCGTTGTCGCCATGCCCCGTTGCAGGGGGAGCCGGATTTGCTCGTACTGAAAACTCAGAATTGCCTCTTTTTCCGCGACTGCCTGAAGGATCAGGTCGGCATGAATCACTGGCTCGCCGATGGCGTAGGTATGTTGCCTGGCACGGTATTCGATGACCGCAGTACTGTTATTTTCCCGGCTGCTTAACACAACCCCCACCAGAATAAGTTCACTGGCCTCGCTGGGGAGGGCAGTACCGGTTTGATTACCGGTTGTCACTGTCTTGTCGGCAGGTGCTGTGGGGTGTGACTCAGTGCTGGCTGACAGCACTTTATCTGAGGCTGACCCTACAGAAGTATCCCTGGCTGACGTCGACTGAGTATTCCAGGCAGTCACTGACCCGATCATAAGTACGGTGACACCTATGAGAAATACAAAACGACCTGTTGAGATGTAGTGGCTGTTATCATTCATAGCAGGGGGCTGATAAACGCTTGTAGCTTTTACTGAGTAAAGATAGGTCAAAACCTGACGCTTGGGAATTATTGGTGTGTGGTTATTTCAACCTGGCACGGCGACCGCACTGCCGTCCGCAGGCGAGGGGTTACGCGCGGGCCTTACGAACCGCGCGGATTAACTTATCTTTTCGCAGAGCCAGTAATGCCAAGCCAATCAGCCAATAAAAAACCGGTTCCTGCCAAAATGTTTTCTGCGACCAGGTAAAGTGAAGTAGTCCCAATAACAACGCCAGATAAATTCCGTTATGCAGCTGTTGCCAGCGCTTACCCATCTTACGGCGTATTTTTCCTGGCGATGTGGCGGTAAGCGCCAGCAATATAAGCAATGCGGCCATGCCAACCGTAATATACGGGCGCTTGATAATTTCACTGCCAAGCAGCGACATATTCAGCTGCAGTTCAAACAGGGCATAGGTCAGAAAATGGCATAGCGCAAAAACAAAGGCATACACGCCAACCATGCGCCGAAAGCGCATCATATCTGAGCTGGGTAGATGCTTGGCGAGCGGCGATACAGCCAAACTAATAAACAGAATAATGAGCGTCCAGATACCGGTGTAATGCAGCAACCCATCCACCGGGTCGGCGCCAAGCTGATCGGTGGCCGCTAAATAAAACAAGATAGCCAGAAAGCCACTGGCGCCAAGGTGCAGCAGTGCCTTTACTGAACGGCGTACCGGCGTGGTAATTCTCAGCGGCTTTTTTAACAGCGTTACCATCAGTAATTCCGACGCAGATCCATGCCGTCGTAGAGTGAGGCAACTTCCTCATAACCATTAAACAGCTTGGTATCAATGCGGTTGCGGGCAAATAATCCGCCGGATGTGATGCGTCGCTCACTGGCCTGACTCCAGCGAGGGTGCGCGACCTTTGGATTTACATTGGCGTAAAAACCATACTCATCGGCTGCCAGACGATTCCACGTGGTGGGAGGCTGCTTTTCAGTCAGACGAATACGGACAATGGATTTAATACTTTTAAACCCATATTTCCACGGCACAGTCAGGCGGATAGGGGCGCCATTTTGCGGCGGCAGGGTTTTACCATACAATCCGGTAGTCATTAGCGTAAGCGGATGCATGGCTTCATCAAGTCGCAGTCCTTCGACATACGGATAGTCAATTCCGCCGCCCACGAACCGGTTTGCCTGACCAGGCATCTGTTTAGGATCATAGAGTGTTTCGAATGCCACATAACGGGCGCTTCCCTGAGGGTCGGCCTGCTTGAGCAGCTTGCCCAGCTCAAAACCAATCCACGGGATCACCATCGACCATGCCTCAACACAGCGTAACCGGTAAATGCGCTCTTCCAGTGCAAAGCGGTTTAGCAGATCGTCATAATCAAGCGTAAGCGGCTTGTTGACCAACCCCTCAACTTTCAGTGTCCAGGGCTTTACTGACAGCGACTGAGCGCGTTCTGCGGGTGCACTTTTGTCGGTCCCGAACTCGTAAAAATTGTTATAGGTAGATACTTTTTTATAGGGCGTCTTTTCGCTGTCCAGTTGATAGCGGGCCGGTGTTTCAAATGAAAGGGGCTCACGGATAAATGATGGCTTTTCGTCATCACTTTCCCAGAACCAGTCGGCAGCACTGGTTTTGGATGCAATTAAGGCACTGGCGCCGGCAAAGCCCATGCCTTTTAAAAGTTGACGGCGAGCACGGTAAACACGCTCGTCAGTGACATCATTATCGTTAAGTTTAACCGATGGTTTAAACAGTTTTGGCATAGCAACAGGGCCCCGGTTCATTCTGTACATCGCCCGGACACAGGTGACCGGATTTCAATACACATTTCACAATCTGCTACGCAAACAGACCGGCGCCGGGCCACTTCAATTTCACCGGATCGCCCTAAATGACACAGCTTTAATCTTAAGGCGCAGGCCTATAGCTGTAAATTGTCGTGCATGGCGCCTGTTTTGGGTATAAACAGTGAGGTATAAAGGCGCGATGCAAATTCGTCGGTCATGCCTGAAATATAGCCGGCTATAACCCGCATCCCCAGACTGTGCGCATCGGCTTTTTGCCAGCGTTTCTGGGTGTTTTCAGGTAGCAGGCGGGCCGGGTCGGCGCTGAAAGCCTCAAACAGTTCCATTACCATCAACTGCCCCTTATATTCCAGCGTCTGCACATCGGGGCGACAAATGACCTGTTTAAACACAAAGCGCTTAAATAACCCCAGGGCCTGTTCAAACGTATTGGGAAAGCACGCTGTGTAGCGAAGCAATGGATGCTCAAAGACGTCATTCTCATTAATATGAATGGATGTGATGAAGCTATTAACCAGCGCACCGATGGCGTTTTTACGCTCGTGGTGATGTTGGCTAAACAGGCGATCGGTTAGCGCCATTACGTTGTCGGACAACCAGGGGACCCCCATGTTTTCCAGCGGCATCGCCACCTCCGTAATGAAAGCCTCCTGACTGACCATGTGCATCACAATCGCATCTTCAAGATCGTGTATGCCGTAGGCGATGTCATCAGCCAGTTCCATAATCGAACAGTCAAAGGATTTGTGGCGCGTTTTTCCGTGTTTATCCGCGGTGCTGTCAAATTGCATAAACTGATCAGCGTCAGATCCTGAAAGTGGCTCAAGTAGCCATGCAAACAGCGCTTCATCACAGCGAAACAGGCCCTTCGCCGGGTGCCAGTCGCTGGCCTTTACTTGCCTGAGTGACGTAGGGCGCGCACCACAAAGCTGTGTATTGGTCAGGGTATCGATAAAGTTGGGATATTTAATCAGACCCAGAATGCTGCGCCGGCTGAGGTTCATGCCATGGTCTGCCGTGTAAGGTTCAAGCTGAGTGATAATTCGGAATGTCTGACCATTGCCTTCAAACCCCCCATGTTCGTGCATCATGTAGTTCAGCGCAATCTCGCCACCGTGACCAAAGGGAGGGTGGCCAATATCGTGTGCCAGACACAGGGTTTCGATCAAATTACTGTCAATGGACAGTGCGGTAGCCAGGCTGGGAAATTTTCCGGCGAGCTGCGCACTGATCCCGGTTCCAATTTGTGCCGCTTCCAGTGAATGGGTCAGTCGTGTCCGGTAAAAATCACTGAGGCCCACGCCCAGCACCTGCGTTTTTGCCTGCAACCGGCGAAAGGCGGCTGAGTGCAATACCCGGGCTTTGTCCCGTTGAAAAGGGTTACGGTGGTCGCCGTCGCGGGTTTGGGAACGGGGAAGGCGTCGTTCAAACCAGGCATGCTCCCAGTCATGTGGGTGTTGAGTCGGGAAAAAATCTGCAACCATTGTTCACTCGCTTTGTATATTCATTATTCGCGTGGGCAGGGAGTCAGCAAAAGGACTAATGGTCCTGTTGTGAAAGTTCGTCGACACTCACCAGGCAATTTTGCGCAAACACACTCATGAAGTGGTCCACTTCGGGCATATCTTGCTGAAAATCAGCCAGCATCCTGTTCAGACGCTCTTTCACGGGTACGAACTCACTGTTGCCAAACTTTATCTCGTCACAGGCTTTCAGGTATGCCGAGATCAGATCCGCAGCTTTTACGATTTTTTTATAATCCGGATCGACATTATCCTGAATCAGCAGGTCAGAAAACACCTCCTGCAGCGCACTGGGCAAAGAGCGCTGACATTCAATTTCAGACAATTTTTCCAGCTTTTTAAACTCGCGGGTTATTTCCGGATTGTGGTATTTGGTGACGTGATTCACATCCTGCAGTTTGGTTTCTGAAATTTCATGGTACAGCGCAATGGTTGCGGCCTTTTCAGCACTTAACTGTCCTTCATAGTGTGTGTTTTTGATCACCGTGAGCAGATGTGCAATCACCGCTACCTGATGCGAGTGCTCGGCAATATTCTCGCCTTTGATAGTATGCATCAATGCCCAGCGTTTAATGAGCGGCATCCGCAGGATCCAGGCGAGAAATGTACTTTGCTTCATAATTGGCTTTACGACCTTGTGGTGGCTACCGCTGTTGACGGTAGTGACTGAAAAAACGCCCAATACGCTCCATGGCCGGGATCAGGACGTCACTGTGTGGCAAAAATACCAGACGGAAATAAATCCCTTCATTAAGGTTAAATGCCCGCCCGTGGACCAGCAGGATCTTTTCCTGGTTAAGCAGGTCGAGGATCATCTGCTCATCATTCGTGATATTAAACTTACTGGCATCCACTCTGGCGAAGCAGTACATTGCCCCTTTTGGAGTAACACAATCGATACCCTCGATGTCGTTAAGCATCGTGCTGGCAATATCCCGCTGAATTTTAAGGCGTCCACCGTCGTGCACCAGATCATTTATACTCTGATAACCGCCAAGCGCGGTCTGGATAGCGCTTTGGCAGGGGACATTGGCGCACATGCGCATTGAGGAAAGCACATTGAGCGCTTCAATGTAGTCTTTGGCAATACGTTTATTGCCACTCACCAGTAACCAGCCCGCCCGAAAACCGGCCACCCGGTAGTTTTTAGACAGCCCGCTCAGGGTGACGCAAAATACATCGTCGGCGAGTGACGCGGTGCAGGTATGGCGGGCACCGTCATAGAGGATCTTGTCGTAAATTTCATCGCTGTAAATGACCAGTGAATGTTCGCGTGCCAGCTTAATGATTTCTTCAAGCAGCGCCTTGTCATACACTGCACCGGTAGGATTATTCGGGTTAATAAGCACGATGGCCCGGGTTTTACTGGTGATCTTCTTTTTAATGTCATCAATGTCCGGAAACCAGCCCGCCTGCTCATCGCAGCGGTAATGTACCGGTGATCCTGAGGACAGACTGACCGCTGCGGTCCACAGTGGATAGTCGGGTGCCGGAAGGAGCACCTCGTCACCGTGATTGAGCAAGGCTTGCATGGCCATCATAATCAGTTCGCTGACACCATTTCCGATGTAGACATCGTCAATGCGGATGTCTTTGATATTCATTTGCTGATAATACTGCATGACTGCGACACGGGCGCCGTAAATGCCTGTTGAGTCGGAATATCCCTGTGACGTGGGAAGGTTGTGGATCACGTCTTTGAGAATATCGTCGGGGGCTTCAAACCCAAAGGGCGCCGGGTTGCCAATGTTGAGTTTGAGGATCCGGTGGCCTTCATCTTCCATTTTGCGTGCCTGTTCGGCAATGGGGCCCCGAATGTCATAGCAGACATTATCCAGCTTGTGCGAACGAACCACTGTTTTCATATTTTCCCCATGCTGTTGGCTTAAGGTTGAGAGTATCGTAATCCTTATCGCTTGCTAAGCCTTTATTGTCAGCCATTACAACATTTTGTCGCATTGGACATGTTTGCATACATTTTTTAACGGTTCTGCGCTGGACAGCGCGGACATTTATTAAAATACTCAGTATTAAGGCGGTGTTTGATGGGGGAGTACAATGGCACTACCGTTAGTGTGGCTGGGCGTGGGTCTGGCGGCGTGGGCTGGCACTCAGATTGCGCGTGAAAAGCAGGTGTCGGATGGCCATATTCGGCATTTTCCCGGTGAAGATACGACGCCAGTCACGCCCTCTGACGGCACGATTGTTTGCTGCGGGATCTTTGGTGTGTTTCAGCATACCGGTATTTGGGTTGATAATCACATTGTTGAACTGCACGGAAATGGGCTGGTAAGAGCAATATCGCCACGCCGGTTTCTGGCTAACCGTTCCGGAAGCACCATCTATGCGGCCTGCGACGACATGCACCAGCCCCTTATTGAACGAGACGCCGCACGGCGTGCGGTATCGCGTGTTTTTCAATATGCAGATTACGATCTCATAGAAAACAACTGCCACCGGTTTACATTAAGTTGCATTAACGAAAAGGTGGCGGGTGTGACACGTTTTGCCGGCTTCAATGAAGCGGTGGCGCGACATTTTAACCAGGTCATTCATTGGCAGCCTTGCACGATCCCCGCTTATCTGCTTTAAATTTCAAAGAGTGGTTGATTTTTAATCGCAAAATGTAAATTATTTGTGAATGTGGTACTCAGCACCTAAGGTAAAATAAAGCAGCAGACTGATTCAGCGTCAGATGTTGCGTGGTGGACATCGCGTAAGGGTGAAAATTATGTCGCAGAACTTCAAAGAAACGCCGCAAAATGCCATAACCGAAAGTGGAATAGCAAGGGTTATTCCCTGCAAAGAACTGGATGTGAGTGATCCATTTAAATGGTTGTCCCTGGGCTTACGTGATGCTTTGCGTAGCCCCGGTTTGACAGTTTTTTATGGCGTGATGTTTGCGGTCGTTCCCTGGTTAATTATGTACCTGGTGCAGATGACAGGCTGGCATTTGGTCATTTTGCCGGCCATGGTCTGCTTTATGCTAATTGGCCCATTTTTAGCGGCAGGCTTGTATGATATAAGCTGGGAGTACGAAAAAGGCCACAAACCGACACTCAGGCATTCTCTGCGCGCAATGAGACGCAACGCTGTGCACGAGTGGGGCTTTGGCATCCTGCTGTTAGTGATGATGATCTTCTGGCTCAGGGTCGCATCATTAATTCACGCACTGTATCCGCCTTACCTTGATGAAAATTTTGAAAGCCTGTTGCCATTTCTAGCACTGGGTACTGTTATCGGGGCAATTTTTACGCTGGTAATGTTGTTTATAACAGCCTTTACGCAGCCCATTCTGATGGAGCGGAAAGTCGATCTGGCCACGGCCGTCCTCACCAGTGTAAACGCCGTCTGGGTCAATAAGGTGCCCATGCTTATCTGGGGAGCAATAATATTTACGGCCGTTGCACTGGGGTTCGCCACCGGCTTTATTGGCTTCATTATTCTCATGCCGCTGGTGGGATATGCGTCGTGGCATGGTTATATCGACACTATCGTCACTAAACGCGGCCGAACCTACGAATAAGTGTAATTAAATTACCTTAAACCGCCATTTTTCACTCTGTTTAGCGAAATGTGGCGGTGTATCCTGTTAATATCTGTAATTAAATTACAGAAAATGCGGGTGTTTTATACT
>CAZDUT010000078.1:4311-12278 GCA_964508695.1 uncultured Alteromonas sp. | reverse complement strand
GCCACTGACGGTTGATGAGCCTACTGTAACCATGACCTTCCAGGTCAATACCTCACCGTTTGCCGGTAAAGAGGGTAAATACGTTACGTCGCGTAATATTCTTGAACGTCTGCAGGACGAATTGGTCCACAACGTTGCCCTTCGGGTCGAGGAAACCGAGAACCCGGATAAATTCCGTGTATCGGGACGCGGTGAGCTGCACCTGGGTATTCTGATCGAAAATATGCGTCGTGAAGGCTATGAACTGGCCGTATCGCGTCCGGAAGTTATTTTGCGTGAGGAAGACGGTCAGTGGATGGAGCCGTTTGAAACCCTGACTGTCGACTGCCAGGAAGAGCACCAGGGATCCATCATGGAACAGCTGGGTCTGCGCAAGGCTGAAATGACTGACATGTCTCCAGACGGCAAAGGCCGGGTGCGTATCGACTTCGTTATACCAAGTCGCGGCCTGATTGGCTTCCAGACCGAGTTTATGACAATGACATCCGGCTCCGGTTTGCTGTACCACACATTCGATCACTACGGGCCTTACAAAGGCGGTATTATCGGCAAGCGTAAAAACGGTGTATTGATTGCCAACGCACCGGGTAAAGCGCTGACTAACGCACTGTTTAATCTTCAGGAACGTGGTCGTTTGTTTATCGGACACGGTGTTGAAGTTTACGAAGGCATGGTCATCGGTATTCACAGCCGTGAAAACGATTTGACCGTTAATGCCCTTAAAGGAAAACAGCTGACCAACGTTCGTGCGTCAGGTACTGACGAAGCACAGACATTGGTTCCACCAGTGAGAATGTCACTGGAGCAGGCGCTTGAGTTTATCGATGACGATGAACTGGTAGAAGTGACACCGGTAAATATTCGTATTCGTAAGAAGTTCTTAACCGAAAACGAACGTAAGCGCGCGTCGCGTGAGAAAAAAGGCTAAGCCTTTCGCTGAAGACTCTCAAAACGCCGGCCAGTGAGCCGGCGTTTTTTTTGACAGAGACATAGTCGCGTCTTCACTGGCTCTATGCCATCACAAAAAAATCTAACGGGGGCTGGTAAGTAATATCATCGGCTTTTAGACTGGCATTTCACCTCGCTAACGGAACGTACTATCGGTATGAGTTTTGACGACACCCCAGACAGAAGAAACAGCTATTCATTCAAGTGGCAGAAATACAGCGGCAAAGATGTTCTGCCAGCCTGGTTGGCCGACACCGAATTTAAATGTGCACCGGCCATTTTGGAGGCCTTGGGCGCCAAACTCAACGAAGGTAACCTTGGCTATGTACTGCCGTCGCAATACACGCCAGCGATAGAAGCGGTTCAGCGCTGGCTGGCAGATAAGCATGACTGGCAGGTCGAGCGCGATTGGATCGTCTGGATGCCAGGCGTGGTACCTGCCTTTAATGTGGCGTGTAAAGCGTATTGCGAGCCGGGCAACAAGGTACTCATTCAGACACCCAACTATCCGCCTCTGTTAGCTGCGCCAAAGCTCAATGGCCTTGAGCGTGTCGATATTCCCACCGTTTCGGTCAATGGCCGGCCGATACTCGATTTCGAGGTACTTGAGCGTGAGGCCGCTGACCCGGCATGTACGCTGATGATCCTGTGTAACCCCATGAACCCGGTCGGTACGGTGTTGCGCGATCATGAACTGGCGCGGGTTATCGAAATTTGCAACGCCAATGGAGTGATGTTGTGCAGCGATGAAATTCACTGCGATCTGATCCTTGAGCCGGGCTTGGCGCACATTCCTGCCGGACGTAAGAGCGATAAAGCCATTACGCTAATGGCAGCGAGTAAAACTTTTAATATCGCAGGCCTGGGCGCTGCCTTTGCGATTATCCCTGACGAAAAGCAGCGTCGTCGCTTCACGCGGGCGGCAGCTGGGACGGTTCCCTGGGTTAATGTTATGGGGCTGATTGCCACGGAAGCCGCTTTTACTCTGTGCGATGACTGGCATCAGGGAGAAATAGCCTACTTGCGCGACAACCGCGACCTACTTGTATCACGTATCAATGCTATTGACGGGTTACAGGTGCATAAGCCTGAGGCGACGTTTCTGGCCTGGGTAGATGCCAGTGGCCTCGGGGTCAGTAATGTCCAGCAATGGGCTGAAGAAAAAGGCGTAGGGCCATCGCCGGGCATCGATTTTCATGCCCGTGATCATTTCCGGCTGAACTTTGGCTGTAGCCGCGACATGCTTGAGGCGATATTAGCCCGGCTTGAAAAGTGAAGGTACGTCCGCCGCGCCCTGGCGGCGGACATCCTTTGTCAGGCGACCAGCCCGAACAGTTTATATGCGCCCAGGCCTACAACGACTGAGACCACCAGCCCCCCGGCAAGGTTGCTCCAGGTGCCGTTTTTAAACTCACCCAGCGCTTTACTCTTGTTCATTACCACCAGCAGAAAGATAGCGATAATGGGCAGCAGCAAACCATTGGTGGCCTGTGCAAACAAAATAGCAGGCAGCGGCTTAAAGCCGGCTCCGGCAACCACTACCCCGCACACAATGATTGTCAGCCAGACGATACGGAAGTGGCGGCTGCGCATATCGTCGGACAAGTTCAGGGCACCGCACACCGCATAGGCGGCAGCCAGAGGTGCGGTAATGGCACTTGTCAGGCCGGCAGCAAAAAGACCTGCAGCGAAAAACCACTGCGCTTTGTCGCCCAGTACCGGCTTAAGCTGTTCTCCCATATTTCCGGCATCCATGGTTGCCGCTTGCTGAAAGAACGCCATCATAGCGGTTGCAACCACTATAAGGGTAATCAACCCGCCCATTGATATTGCCATTGCCGACTGTTTGCGGCTGGCTTTGATGGCCGTGGGCTTGTCCTGGCCCCGGCTGGCCTTGGCGACCAGGCTGGCATGCAGAAACAGGTTGTAAGGCACAATGGTGGTGCCGATAAGTGCCAGTACCGTGGTAATACTGTCTGCATCTAACTGAGGGGCAAAAGCCTGCGAAATCATCGCCCCAATGTCGGGCATCGCAACCAGCAGCGTAAGCAGGAACACGCCGGCCATGATGAACACCAGGTAGACCAGTGTTGATTCAATCCACTGATGTTTACCCGTCCACAACAGTAACGCCGCGATGGCGCCCAAAATCATAGCCCAGTTACCGGCACCGATGGCGATAAACGCATCCAGTCCGATAGCCGCGCCTGTCAGGTTACCGGACTCGTAGGCAGCATTGCCAATGCCAATAGCGCTAACGATGAGTGCGATGAATAAGCCTCGCAACCATGGACTAGAGACCATGTCTTTCATGCCGGCGGACAACCCTTTTCCGGTTGCCACGCCGAGCCTGGCGGCCATATCCTGTAAAACTATCGTGGCGAAAATGGAAAAGATCAGCGCCCAGACCAGGTGAAAGCCAAAGTTGGCCCCAGCAAGACTGGCGGTGGTAACAGTACCTGGGCCGATAAAGGCGGCGGCGATGATAAACCCGGATTTGTCTTTTGCCATGCTAACTACTCTTAACGTGTTAATGTATACGACAACAGACAAGCACCGTTACGCGATGGCTGTATGACCTGTCTCTTGTCGCGTTCCGGCGACCTGCTCGTGAGATCCGCAAACCGGCGAATCTCTGACCGGGTCGAAAAGCCGCACAGTCTAGCGTTTCGCGCGGCGATAACGCAAGCACTGTCGAAGGGGAAATTGTGTACAAAACTGAACAACCGTTTGAACAGCTGACGCCACTGTTTGATAACCCGGCAATGGCCAGTGTATTGCCTACCCGGTATGAAACAGATGGTTTTATTTTTGCCATTGCCGCGGCGCCTGAAATTCCTATGCCTGAGCGCTGGATGCCGTGGCTTATCAAGTCGTCACAGGGCAACCTGGCCAACAATGATGTTGACACTATTGCCGATAAGCTGATGGGGTGCCTGCGCGAACATTTAGATGCCATGCGCCAGGACCAGGTGAGTTTGCCGCCCCCGTGCAAATGGCGCAGGGAGACAGACACAGTACCTGCAGAATTATGCGACTGGCTGCGGGGCTTGCTCTCAGCCCATCAGCATGTAGAAAGTGACTGGCAAAAGGCCTGGGATAACCCGGGCACTGATGATGCCATCCGTGAGTCGCGCTCACAGCGACTAACCCGATCGCTGCGGTTATTTTCGACATTGGCTGATATCGAACTGGCCCTTGCGTCGCGTACGCCGGAGCAGGCCAGTGAGCTAAAAGAAAATCTGCCGTTACTCTGGCGGCAGCTACCACAACAACTTAATGATTATGTCAGCCTGGCGGGGGAGTTAGCCGGCATGTTGCCGAATCAGTTTGAAACGTTTAAATCGAGCGCTGCAAATGACGCTGATTGAGAGTGGCACGCAAGGATGTAACGTAAGTATCAAGATCCACTTTGGCTTCGTCGTAGGCGCGATTCAGTTCCGGGGAGGCGGGATCCTGCATTAACGCCTGAAAGGCCACATCGGTCTTTTCCAGCAACGATTTCAGATGAGCGTTACTAAGATCCATGTGGTTTTCCCCCGGGTTAAGTGATGATTGTGCAATTACTCCATTGTCAAAGAGGCTTGACCACAGCAAGAATGACAATTGCCAATATAAGAAGCACAGGAGCTTCGTTTATAAAACGATAAAAGCGGCTGCTTCGATCATTTTTCCCCTGGGCAAATTGCCTGAGTACTTTGTAAAGATAGAAATGGTACGCATACAGTGCAAACACCAGCACTAGCTTAATGTGCAGCCATACTGATACCTTCAGCCATTCCACACCATAAGAGACGAGCAGCGCCAGCCCGAAGGCCAGGGTAAGGAAGGCGAAGGGCGTGACAAACAGCCACAACCGACGCTCCATAATTTTAAACTGATCTTTTACCGCCTGGGATTGCGCCTCGGCGTGATAGACAAAAATTCTGGGCAGGTAAAACAGTCCGGCCATCCAGGCGAGCATGAAAAAAATGTGAAGGGCTTTAAACCACAGGATCATGGGGTAGTCTCATTGTCGAAGGATTAATATTGTGCGCGTTGCAGGAAGCTTTGTAAGGTGTTCCAGGTAATTACGCCAATAATGTTGTCAGGTGTCGCATCATATACGTACACGGCACCAGAACGGGCATTTTTTAATTTCTCGTAGACTTCATGCAATGTTGACTGTGAATGCACGCCTTCCATTTCGTAATAGCTTAATGGCGTTGCGCCATGTTCCAGGCTGACATCAAATTGCACGAGTTTATACAACACGCCTAGCTCAAAGCGGGTTTGCTGCACCACAATTGCCGTAGGCTCTTTCGACAGGTAGTTTTCAATTGCCTTGTCAGGAGCATCATGAAACAGCTTAAATGCGTTTTCCATGGCGGCGAGTACTCCGGTTTTTTCCAGGGACTCACGAATAGAGGTGATGGCGTAAGGCAGGTTTTGATAATCGAGCTGACGGATAAAAATGGAACGGTTGCCGAAAAACTGGGTGGACGTTACGTAAGCCGGAACAATGACCAGCATAGCAGGCAATATAATTTGCGGACTGTAAGACAGTTCCATGACCGCTGATAGTGCTGCCAGTGGCGCGTGCAGCACGGCAGTCAGCATACCGGCTACCCCCAGTAGTGCAAAGCTGCTGGTATAGTCATCGACGTCCAGCAGAGCTGATAATGGCAACAGCAATACCGCCCCGGCGAGCATACCAATCACCATGACCGGTCCCATGATCCCTCCGGGGATCCCCAGGCCAATGGCGAAAACTGCCAGAATGACCTTCGCTACCAGTACGGCGACGAGTAGCAGTGTGCCGGGATCCCGCTCGAATAATAGTTCGACATCAATAAAGTTGGCTCCCAGTGCGTCGGGTAATAACATGCCAACCCCGCCGGTAATGATGGCGGCCAGGACAAGACGCCAAATCATGCTTACGGGACGAAACAGTTTCATCACACGCATCAGTTGATTGTTAAACAGCGTGGCGAGCATGCCCAGAACAATGCCCAGCATGATCAGGTACGCATACATCCATTCGCTGAAGGCGGCGAAGGAGAGGAAGGACAGCTCATTAATTTCACCGAATACCATACGGGTCAGCACCGAGCCACAGGCGGCGGCCAGCATCACGGGAACAAAAATATGAATTTTATATTCCCGCAGCACCACTTCCATCACAAAGATGACAGCTGCGAAAGGCGTATTGAAGGATGCCGAAATACCAGCCGCGATGCCGCAGCCAGCCAGAATACGGATACTGTTGTAGGGCAGCCGGAGCCACTGACCTAAAAAGCTGCTGCTGGCTGCTCCCAGGTGCACGGAAGGGCCTTCGCGGCCGACCACAAAGCCGCCTGCGAGTGCTAACATGCCGCCGAAAAACTGATTGATGGTGGTTCGCAGAGGAACAAACCCGTAGAAGTGTTTGACCCGATGTATAATAAAAGGGATCCCCATCCGGTAATGTTTGAAACCAGTCAGGTACGCGATGAGCAGGATCACGAGGACGCTGATAAGTGGCATTAAAAACCATACCGGCCACTCGTCATTGAACCAGTTCCGAAGCGTACCGAATCCTACCTGCTGAAGCCATTCTACACACAGCCGAAAGACAATAATGAGCGATGCCGCAGCCGTGCCGCCAACAATGCCCAGCAGGCAAAGCTGAACAGATGTGCGGGGATGCGCAACCTCATGTCGTAGATCAGACAGCCACATAGTGTGATAAAGTGATGGAACAAGTGGCGTTAAGTCTATCACAAATGCTTTCAATTCATCATGTTATGTTGCGGTTTTGCCGTTATTGGGAAGTACGCCTGTGAAATTACAGGAAATACATAAAAAGTTTGGTTTGCCGACACTGGTGCTGGCGACGGTGATCGCACTGATTGTCATGCTTATTTTTGGCTATCAGCTGGCCCTTTTTCACCGTGAAACCGATAACCGACATCTGGCGTCACGCACCGAAGCACTCGTTGCGGCAGAAGCTGAAAATCAGGCACTGAAAACCAAATTGCACCAGCATGCGGCTGCATTGGCGCTGGCTGAGATGGAAGTGGAGCAGTCCAACACCATGCTGGCGGCGCTTGAGGAGGAAACCGCCGGCTTGCGCGATCAACTGGGGTTTTATCAACGGGTAATGGCACCTGAAACCACTCAGGATGGTTTCTTCGTTGATGGCGTGTCGGTGATGCCAACGGCCAGTCCCGGCCACTACCGGTTGCGCTTTGTACTCATGCAACAGCGCAATAACAAAGCTGTCATAAAAGGTGATTTACATATTTCAGTGACTGGCAGCCTGAACGGGGAGCCCTATACACTCAAAGCCGGTACAGAAGAATTCCTGCCCGATGGTCCGGTTATCTACCGGTTTAAGTTTTTCCAAAACGTCGACATGTCGATGTCGTTACCCGAAAATTTCACTGCTGAGTCGCTTCAGTTTGCTACCAACGTATATCAGTACACCACCTTGCGGGGCTATTACGAAAAGTCGGTGGCGTGGCAGCAGGTGATTAAGGACGCGTCTTAAGCTAATGGCTTTGGCTGCGGAATACCTAACAGCGACTCTGCCTTTTTAGCCAGCGCTTCATCAACGGGCGGGGGAGAAACACTGACCCCTTCGCTCAACCGGCCGGCGATGATCTCTAGCACAGTGAGGCGTGCATACCACTTATGATCAGCCGCGACGATATGCCAGGGGCACTGACGGGTATCGGTATGCGTGAACATATCATTGATGGCGCGCAGATAGTGTGAACGTAATTCGCGGTTGCGGAGATCTTCCTCAGTGAGTTTCCAGCGTTTATGTGCGTTATGTAAACGTTCAGAAAATCGTCGTGTTTGTTCATCCGGGGTAATGTGCAAAAACAGCTTGATGATCCTTACGCCGTCATCGGTGAGCTGACGCTCGAACTTCAGCGCGCAACGGTGTTCCTCGACCCAGATGACCGTGGCCATCGCCTCGATATCGGCAAAGTGCAGCACGACCTCGGCGCCGAGTCTCGGCGGATACTTGAGCTTCAGCTTGACGCCGCCCG
>CAZDUT010000078.1:0-4301 GCA_964508695.1 uncultured Alteromonas sp. | reverse complement strand
CTCGAACTCGTTAATTTCCCGGTAGGCACGTTGCCATTGTTGCTCACTGGCCAGCGCTTCGATTCGCTCAACCAGCACCCGGCCGTAATAAGAACGGTCAAACACCGTCCAGTTTCCGGCTACCGGCAACCGTGTATAAAAACGATAAAGGTAGTGGCGGCTTTGTTCATCCGGCGTGGGTTTGCCGATAGGATAAACATGCACACTACGGGGATCCAGGCGCTCGGTCATACGCCGTATCACTCCACCTTTACCGGCTGCGTCCCAGCCCTCCATCACAATTACCGCACGGCGTTTCTGATGAAAATACGTCTGCTGAATATGCGAGAGTGTCCGCTGCCAGTGCTTCAGTTTTGACTTGTACGCCTGCTTGTCACTGATTTCGGGGTGGTGAGTAATATCGTCCACGTGTGCGACAGGTGACTGCAGCGGTATATCTTCGACTTTGCGCATTTTGGCTCTCACTGGTGTACGGCCGCATCTCCCAAATGACGCAGGGCGAATCAGCCGCGCGGCGTGCCTGAACTCGTCCTTTCACCTTTGGTGTCCTGCGTGTAGGTCAGCACTTCTGAAGTCATCAGATAGCGATCCATCGCCTGGCGAGCAAGCGCAGACAAGAAGGGGTTGGCTAACTCAGTGGCTTCACGCCCTTTAATGACTTGCATTGCCGATGTATAAAAGGGCTGTGCTTCAAGCATCTGCTGCAACTCTCCACGATTTATAAGTATAGATAGCCCTTCGCGCAATCGCTTTGCCAGCACGTCATTATTTTTATCAACATAAAAAAATAACGGGTTGTAATATGTGAGCAGCACGTCGGGGGCAACGGCGAGGCCTTCGCCCAGATTATCCCCAATTTCCAGCATCGCTTCATGCGCGGCCCGTGGATAAGCATCAATAAACCCTTCCTGTACCAGCTTAAAGCCAGCCTTGTAAGGGTTTGCGTACACGGTCAACGCATTTGCCCGCAGAATATCAAAGTCGGGCCAGTCACCGCCCTGGGTATACGATAGCGATCGCAGACTGGCTGAGCTGAGCGAGTTCGCCAGTTTGCTATGACTATTTACCAGCAAGACCCGGTAGCCGTATAACCCTCCAATGAGTGGGACCTTAACCGGGTGGGCACGTCGGTCACGCTCAGTGCTGCTTATCATCCAGATAATATCACTCCAGCCTTTTTCAAGGTTACGTAGCTGGCGACTCTGTACCGTACTCTCCTGCTGGGCGATGAGCTTAAACGGACCATACTTTTTCTCGGTGAGTTCCAGTGTGCGGGTAAGAACCTTAACCACGTAGACATGAATGCTGTTAGTGGTTTCAACCTGATAAGGTATTACCAGTTTCTCTACAGCAGGCTTGCTCAAGGCGTTACTGTCCGCAGATGCGTGGAACGCAAATAACAGCATGGCCACGCCAATAACCATTGGTTTAATCATCCCAACTCCTTTCCCGGGCAATTACCCTCAACCAACGTTGCAGTGAGAGAGGTGCGGATAAGTAGGCGGTCACTCAGCGAGTTCTGCCACCTACTTCTGCGGCTTTCGGCCTCTCTGACTTTAAGGCTAGTAAAGCGAACAGGGCTTTACCAGTCTGATGCAATCATCTTGCATGACAGACAGATAGCATTCGCACAATGGCTGTACTTGCGCTAAACCTATCGGATAGCGTAAAGGTCAGCGTGTGTATATGCACTTTTTTGGTCAGTTTTCTTACATAATGGCCCGCGCCAAAAGGCGACTTTTTTACATACCTTGATTTATTAAGGTTTTGCTGCGGCGTGGATTATGCTGCAGCACGAAAGCATTTTGATGACCATGAGGTGAAAAAGATGGATGAGGGAATGATTTTTGTGTTGGTGATCCTGTTTGCTTTTGTATTGCCAATCGTGTTTGTGGGGATCTGGACCAGCCATAAAAAGGATATGGCGAAGATGAATACCGAACTGAATAACTCAGAAAAGCAGAAAATCGCCAATGAGTTTGAAGCTGTCAAAGCCAGGCTGGAAGTGCTCGAGGCCATAGTCACAGACAAGAAATACCAGCTCAGTGAGGAAATTGATCGTTTAAAGGCGTCGGATCGCAAGGTCAACTGACAGGCAAATGTTAATACCAAAACAGTGCCGTGATTGGCCAAGGCGCTAAATAATGCCGGGACCGGCGTTTCGGTCACCGGCGCGGTTAAGTGTGCCGGCATCACTATCTACCACGTACGTGTTCTGGTGAGAGTGATTCGCGGTGGCAGGATGTACAACAAACTCAACACCTGCAGCGTACAAGATGCAGCGAAAGCTCGCAGTTCCGGTACAACGGTCTACACTTTCTTGTCAGTTGTGCTCGTGTAAGGGACTTCGCGTCTTACTTTCCCGGCAGTTTTCACGTTGCGACGTAAATAATGAAAACTGTCAGAGGAGATACGGTATGCAATTGCATGCAGCGTTACTTACACTACCCATTATGGCTTTCAGTCTGTCGGCGCAGGCAAACTCGCAGAGTTGTGATACACGGGTTAATAACACCCATAACAAACTTCAGGAGTGTGTCACCGTAGAGGGAGTCAGGCAGCACCAAAATATGTTGCAGGCGATAGCTGATGCGAATGGCGGCAATCGGACCGCTGGTACGGATGGCTATAATCAGTCGGCCTACTATGTGCACGATACACTGGTCGAGGCAGGGTACGACGTGCAATTACAAAGTTTCAATGTCGATGTTTTTTATACATCAGGCGCGTCCGCGTTCGAACAGCTTGCCCCGGTATACCAAAATTTTATAGAAGGAGCGGATTTTTCACCGATGGGCCAAACCGCACCGGGGGATGTCACTGCGCCGGTTCAGGGTGTGACACTGGAGCTGGGGCTGGGGAATGCCTCTACCAGCGGCTGCGATCCCACTGATTTTGGCGGTTTTACCGCCGGCAATATTGCATTGCTTCAGCGCGGTGGCTGTAATTTTCAGTTTAAAGCCGAAAACGCTGAGGCCGCGGGTGCTACGGGCGTCATTATCTTTAACCAGGGCAACACTGCCTCCAGGCGAGGGCTGATAGGGGGGACGTTAACAACAGCCTACACGGGGTCGCTGCCGGTTGTGGAAACCACATACGCCATAGGAGAAGCATTGGCGTCGACACCAGGTGCAATCGCACGGATATTCACCAACGTTTTTAATGATGAAGTTGAGACGTATAACGTGATTGCCCAGTCCACCGCGGGGGATCCGCAGAACATCATCATGGCGGGGGCTCACCTTGACTCTGTCCCCGCCGGGCCAGGGATCCAGGATAACGGCTCTGGCAGCGCAGCGTTGCTCGAAGTAGCATTGCAAATGGCGAAGGTTACCCCGCGTAATCAGGTACGTTTTGCCTGGTGGGGCGCCGAAGAGCTGGGATTACGGGGATCCAGTTATTACCTCGACACGCTGGCGCAGGACGCGCGTGACGCGATTAGCGTGTATCTGAACTTCGACATGATTGCCTCGCCAAACTTCGTATACTTCGTATTAGACAGTGATGCGTCGGACTCGCCGGGAGTGACGGTGCCTGAGTCGGCGGGCGAGGTAGAAGCATTGTTTGAACGCTATTATGCGGGTCGTGGGTTGCCAGCCAAAACAGCTACGCTCACCGGCACGTCTGATTACGCGCCATTTGTATTTTATGGTATACCCGTTGGTGGCCTGTTTACCGGTGCTGCAGGCATCAAGTCGCTCGAGGAGGCTTTACTCTGGGGTGGGGTGGAAGGTGAACTGTATGATCCCTGCTACCATCTTGCCTGTGATACCTATGACAATGTCAGCCTGGAGGCCCTGGATACCAATGCGGATGCAATGGCCTACGCTATCCTCCAGTTTTCAATGAATACCAGTCAGATAAATGATGAAAAATCAAAGGGTAACTTTAAACGTAGTGACACTTTTGAGTATGTTGAAAAACACATAGCGAACTAGTCCAAAAGCGGCTCATCCCGTTTGTGGGATGAGCCTCTATTCAGCCATTGTTACGGGCACACAAAGAATGAATGAATAACAGAGGGGCTTAATAGTTGATGTGAACACTCAGGTATTAGATAATTCACATCAGAGTGGTGCCGACGGCACACAGTTTTAATAGAGGTGAATATGACAGTTGAGACCGCGCTACCCATTGAGTTTTCGGACGCGGCGGCACGCAAGGTAAAAGAGCTGGTGTCTGAAGAAGAAAATCCGGCCCTGAAGCTTCGCGTGTATGTAACCGGCGGAGGCTGTTCAGGTTTTCAGTACGGTTTTACCTTTGACGAGAAAGTCAACGAAGGGGATATGACCATCGACAAG
>CAZDUT010000077.1:0-12309 GCA_964508695.1 uncultured Alteromonas sp. | reverse complement strand
TATCCAGAGACAGTTCCAGACGATCGGCTTCTTCTGCGTCCACAGTCAGCTTAATATTGTACTCTTTGGCCATCATGCACAGCTCTTTAAGCCGTGGCGGGATTTCCTTAAGCGCTCGTTCGCGTTTCAAAAACTCAAAGCGCGGGTGCAGGGCGGATAGTTTGACAGAGATACCCGGCGATTTTTTGGGTCCCCGGCCAGCTGCATTTTTGCCGATAACCTTTATCGCCTTTTTGTATGATTCAAAAAAGCGGTCGGCATCAGGCATTGTCCGCGCGGCTTCACCCAGCATGTCATACGAATAGACATAGCCTTTTTTCTCTTTGTCTTTAGCGCGCTCGACAGCAGCTTCAATGGTTTCACCCATCACGAACTGCCTGCCCATGATGCGCATCGCAATGTTCATCGAACGGCGAATAACCGGCTCACCCAACCGACCCAGCGTTTTCTTCAGCAGGCCGAATTGCTCTGACTTGCGCTTATCGGCATAGTTAACCATGTTGCCGGTCAGCAGCAAGCCCCACGCCGAGGCGTTTACGAACAGGGATTCTGAATTGCCAAGGTGGGGAGTCCACTGACCTTTAGACAGTTTGTCACGAATAAGCTCGTCCTGGGTTTCTTCGTCCGGCACGCGCAACAACGCCTCCGCCAGACACATCAGTACTACCCCTTCGGCAGTAGACAGCGAGTATTCGTGTAGCAAGGCGTCAACACCACCATGACCTTCCTGGTCGCGCCGGATTTTCAGCACCATCTTCCTTGCACGTTCCCATGCGCGACTCCTGGCCCTGGGGTTTACCTCAGCAATTGGCAGGATTTGATCAACCGCCACCGACTCATCGATGCGATAGTGATCTCGAATTCTTTGTCGCAGGGGGGTAGTTGTATAGAGATCTTCGTTTGTGAGCATTGCAACCCTTACATAAATTAGATAACCGTAGAAAACGTCGATACGTTATGGTCGACAGCCATTAAGCGAGAGATTCAGTAAAATCGTTACTGATACAGACTGTGGACGACAACCAACTTAACCCTTAGGACCACATCAATGGGCTGTAGAGATCACGAATCTGTCGCAATTGACCGGATACTAGCATAGCTTTTTTCTGCACTAGTCTGAGTTGTTAAGTTTTTTAGCGCAGAATCAACAACTCACCAGTCGTTGCGCGTCATGATCCGCTTACATTAAATTGTCATTACGCTGCCGCCGTCTGGTTAATTACGGGTTTTCATTGATCGCAAAGCCGCCTTGACAGATAGTAGTATGAGGGATCAAAAGGTGCCGACCGGTCGTTGCGCACCACTTCACAGGAGTAAGTTATGAGCCGTCCGGGTATTCGTCGCCGTTACTATGTGCTGGGCTTCTTTATACTGCTGATTGTGGCGTATCTGCTGTTTGCCAACACGATCATCAAAAGCATTGTCGAGGCTAAGATGGGCGAGGCCTATGGGGCTGAAGTCACCATCGGGAGCCTGGATCATTCGCTGTATCCCACAGCCGTAACGCTGTCGGATATCGGCCTTACCAACCCCACCAAGCCCTCTCATAATCAGGTATTTGTCGGCACCGCCTCCGCCGACGTCGAGTTAATACCACTGCTGTCAGACCGGGTGGTCGTGGACAAGTTATCATTACTGGATGTGCAGTTCGATACCGAGCGCGAGTCGCCTGGTGAAGTCTATCGCGTGCCGAAAAAGTCACTGACCTTTGACGACGTGAAACAAAAGGCAAAAGGCGCGGTGCCCAGTGTCGATGAATTGCTCGAACGCAACCCGCTGCAAACCACCGCGGCGGTGAAAAACGCGCAGCAAGCCTACAGTGACTATGCAGGCACGCTCAAGGACGATTACGCCGCCCTGCCTGACGATGAGCGGCTGGACTATTACAAAACCCAAATCAAAGCGCTAAAGGAAGCCAATTACAAGGATCCCCAGGCGTTAATGAAAGCCAAGGAAACGCTAAGCGCACTCAAAAAGGAAATGCGCACTGATAAAGAGAAAATCTCAGCGTTTACGGATAAAGCACAGTCAGCGAAAGCCGCTCTGGCAGATAGCGTGGAGGCGTTAAAGCGCGCCCCTAAGGAAGACTATGCACTCATGAAAGGCATCATCGCCGGCGACCAGGCTGCTATGCAGGAGGTTACCCAGTTTGTGTTTGGCGACAAAGCGGCGGAATATACCCAGTACCTGACCTCCGCCATCCAGGTAGTGCTGCCACTGATCCGGGGCGAGGACAAGCCTGATGAGCCAGCCACCGAACTGCCGTCCATATTAGTCAGACAGGCCGACGTATCGGTACGCTGGCGCAATGAAACCATCACCAGCAAATGGAACAATATAACCAACACCCATCCGCTGATTGGTGAGCCTACCACCTTCACGATTAACGCGGCCGGTGAAATGCTTAACACGTTCACATCCAGTGGGCAGTTCTTTATTGACAGTGACGGCGTTGACGCCAGTCAGAGCTGGGAAATCGGCGCGCTGAATATGGCCAACATCGCGTTGAGTAATAACGATAAGCTGACCGCTGTACTTAAACAGGCGCTACTGGAAACTACCGGTAGTCTGACGGTGAAGAACAATCAGTTAAGTGGCTCAGGCAATATTGATCTTCGCTCACTGGTCATGCAGGCAACCGGGAGCGGGAATGTCACGCAAGCGATAGCGAAAGCACTGGAGTCGTTGGGCAGCCTGTCTATGTCAATGTTGTTTGACGGTACCCTGGATAATCCCGGATTTTCGGTCAAATCTGACCTGGATAACCAGTTAGCCCGTGCCGCAGTATCACAGCTGACCGCGTCGCAGCAGGATAAGCTCGATAAAGTGAACCAAAAACTGAAAGCCATGGTAAATCAGCCGCAAGACGTAGCCTCAGAGCAGCTCGGGGCCGTAGAGTCGATGCTGACTGCCGCCCAGGGAGATAATGACGCCCTGAGTGGATTACTCGACACGCAATTATCGGGGCTGGTCGACAAAGAAAAAGACAAACTGCTGGATAAGCTGAAGAACAAATTTGGCCAGCAGTAGTTTGCAAGCGTCCACTATCACGGCATAATGTGGCTGACGCGCAGCGCCAGCCTGACGCTTACGTGAGAAAAGGGTAACGGTGCTATTAGGAACGACAACAACGGGTGGATTCGTGTGGCAATCTGTACAGCAATCTAACTGGCGCACGATGTGGCAGGGCAAAGGACTCACGCTGGTACTACTGGTACTGCTTGGTCTGTTGCAATACCGCCTGTGGTTCGGAAAAAACAGTATCCCGGATTACTATAGTCGTGAGCAGGAAGTGCACAAACAATCGCTGCAGAACGCTAACCTGATCCAACGTAACGTGCTGCTTAAGGCAGACATCAGTGACCTGACCATTGGTCTTGAGGCCATTGAAGAGCGCGCCCGAAATGAACTGGGCCTGATTAAAGAAGGCGAAACCTTTTATCGTATCCTTCCTGCAGAACAGAATTAATAATGAGTGACTCCCCTTCCATTGTGGCGGTAGTACCTGCGGCCGGAGTCGGCAGCCGCATGCGGGCAGACCGGCCAAAGCAATACCTTCAGCTCGGCAATAAGACCATTCTTGAACATACCCTATCGGCGTTAGCCACCCACCCGCGCATTCAACGCGTGGTGGTGGCAACCAGCCCTGACGACCCTTATTTCAATGCACTGCCACTGACCGACAGTCCCTGGCTAACCCGGGTAAATGGCGGGGCTGAGCGCGCAGATTCTGTTTTCAATGCACTTGATCAGGTGCAGGACGGTGAATGGGCATTAGTGCATGATGCGGCGCGGCCCTGTGTATCGCATGCGGATATCGACAGTCTGCTGGAAGTCGTGAAACGTAACGATGTCAGCGGCGGCATTCTGGCGACGCCGGTTCGTGACACCATGAAACGGGCTGACTCTGCCGCCTCCTTCCCCATCATTGCGCATACGGAATGCCGTGAAAACCTGTGGCATGCACTCACGCCACAATTATTTCCGGCTCACTTGCTCAGGCAATGTCTGCGCGATGCACTTAATGCCGGCGTGCGCATTACCGATGAGGCGTCGGCGATCGAATGGGCAGGTCACCGGGTGGCATTGATCGACAGCAATCCGGCGAACATAAAAATAACGCGTCCGGCGGATATGCCGCTGGCCGCATTTTACCTTCATCAACAGGATAATTTATGCGAATAGGACAGGGTTTTGACGTTCACAGGTTCGGTGGTGACGGCCCCGTAACAATCGGCGGCGTGAAGATTGATCACGAACAGGGACTGCTTGCCCACTCGGACGGCGACGTCTTGCTCCATGCCTTGTGCGACGCCATTCTTGGTGCGTTGGCGCTGGGCGACATAGGCCAGCATTTCCCCGACACCGACGACGCCTGGGCCGGTAGCAACAGTCGTGACCTGTTAAACCATGTCATGGCGCTGGCTACCGACCATGGTTATCGGGTCGTCAATGCAGATATGACCATCATTGCCCAGGCGCCCAAAATGGCACCGCATATCAAAACGATGCGCGAGCGTATTGCCCAGGACTGTCAGTGCGCTGCGGATGCTATTAACGTAAAAGCCACCACCACCGAGCAACTTGGCTTTACCGGACGTGGAGAAGGTATTGCCGCGCAGGCCGTTGTATTAATGGATAATTTATGAGTTTAATGCTGTCGACCGAACACTGGGAATTTCAGTATGGCCGACCGGTATCAACCGGTCTCTTCAAATTTCAGGCCGATGATTTTCAGGTTACCGAAGACTTAGGTTACACGCCCACCGGCGAGGGCGAGCATCAGTTCATTGAAGTTGAAAAAACCAATACCAATACCGCCTTCGTTGCAGAGCAACTGGCCCGGTTCACCGGGTTGCCCTTGCGGCAGGTGAGCTATGCGGGGCGCAAAGACAAATATGCGGTGACCCGTCAGTGGTTTGGCTTGCATACACCGGGTCAGCCAGACATTGATTTTAGCGAATTCGAGCTGGCGGGCGTACAGGTAGTGTCGCAAACCCGGCACAATAAGAAACTGCGCACCGGGCAACTTAAAGGCAATCACTTTGGCATTACGCTACGCCAGGTCAGTAACCCCGAGGCCATTGAAGAGCGTCTGGCGCAAATAGCCCGGCAGGGTGTACCCAATTACTACGGTGAACAGCGCTTCGGTGTTATGCGTGTCAATGAACAGGGCGAACTAAGACGTGGCGGCAACCTCGAAATGGCGCAGCGTATGGTCAACGGTGAAACCATCCGTCACCGTAATAAACGCTCTATGGCCCTTTCGGCACTGCGCAGCTGGCTGTTCAACGAAGTGATATCCCATAGGTTAAGCGCTGGCGCATACCATCAGGTTGTGAATGGCGATGCCATGATGCTCACCGGCTCTAAGTCGTTCTTTGTTCACCAGGGAGACACCGCTGACGTGCAGGCGCGGTATAAGGCACAGGATATTTGCCCCAGCGCGCCCTTATGGGGCAAAGGCGACAACATTACCGAAGCTGAAGCGCTGATGCTCGAGCAAACCGTGCTGGGTCGCCAGAAGGCGGTCACCGAGTTTCTTGAAAGCAACGGATTTGAACATGAACGACGACCTATAAAAATCTGGCCACAGCAACTTGAATGGCTTTTGAAGGGTGATACATTAACCCTATCCTTTTTTCTGCCCAGTGGGTGTTTCGCCACGTCCGTGTTACGCGAGTGTATCGAGACCATTGCCCCCACCAACAGTATTTAGCGGAGACGGTATGAAGATTCTTATGAGTAACGATGACGGCGTATTTGCCAAGGGACTGGGTATTCTTCATCAGACCATAGCGAAAGACAACGATGTTACGGTCATTGCGCCCGACAGAAATTGCAGCGGTGCCAGTAACGCGCTCTCGCTTCACCAGCCGCTGCGCATACAGGCCATGGACAACGGCTTTTATTCTGTTAACGGCACACCCTCTGACTGCGTACATCTGGGGGTGAACAAGTTTCTTGACGACGACCCACAGCTGGTCGTATCGGGCATTAATCATGGCGCTAATCTGGGTGATGACGTCATTTACTCCGGTACCGTCGCGGCGGCTACCGAAGGGCGTTATATGGGGCTGCCGGCCATTGCCGTGTCACTGGTCAGTCACGACGGTGAACATTTTGAAACGGCGGCCCGCGTGGTCGCCGAAATCATCCGCAAACTGGAAAGCCATCCACTGCCGCCGAATCAAATCTTAAATATCAACGTGCCGAATGTGCCGTATAATGAATTAAAAGGCATAAAAATTACCCGTCAGGGGCGGCGTCACCGTGCCGAAGGCATGGTGCGCAGTGAAGATGCATTTGGCCGGACGATCTACTGGTATGGACCGGCGGGCGCCGAGCAGGATGCCGGCGAAGGTACGGACTTTCATGCCATTGCGCATGGCTATTGCTCGGTAACCCCGCTCAGCGTTGATATGACGGCCTATCAGAGTCTGGATGACATGAAAGAGTGGCTGGCAAAATAAGTCAGATTTATTGGTGTACAACAAGGAATACAGACAACCACGATGAGAACAATAAGAAGAGGGGACGCGCTGGCCGAACTGCTTTATCAGGAAGGGATAAGAGATCAGCGCGTATTAAAAGCCATAGCGGCAACCCCCCGTGAAACGTTTCTACCCGATGCGCTTAAACACAAAGCGTATCAAAATACGGCCTTACCCATTGGACAAGGGCAAACCATTTCACAACCTTATATTGTGGCACGAATGACCGAGCTGTTGCTTGGCGCCAGTAACGCTCCCAAGGCGGTGCTGGAAATTGGGACTGGCTCAGGTTACCAAACCGCGATTCTCGCCCAGTTGTTTGACCAGGTCTTTTCTGTGGAGCGGATTAAGTCGTTGCAATTTCAGGCCAAGCGCCGGATGAACCGGCTTGATCTGCATAATATTGCCATGAAGCATGGTGATGGCTGGAAAGGCTGGCCATCGAAAGGCCCGTTCGACGCTATCATTGTAACTGCCGCGGCCAGTTCTCTTCCCGAAGACCTGTGTGCACAGCTCAAAGACGGAGGCAGACTCATTATACCGGTTGGCAACGAACAGCAGTCACTGTTGTGTATTGACAATATTGATGGCGAGCTTAAAACAGAAACGGTTGAGTCGGTTCGCTTTGTCCCGCTCATCGCGGGAGACTTACTGTGAAGCTGTTTGGTCCTTGTTATGACATGGCGTTGCGATGGGCGCGTCATCCTCATGCAGCCCGGTATCTTGGCGGCCTGAGTTTCGCCGAGTCGGTATTTTTTCCTATTCCGCCAGATGTCATGCTGGCCCCTATGTCACTGTCACGTCCTGAGCGGGCCTGGTATTTCGCCATGCTCACTACTGTGGCCTCGGTTGTCGGCGGTATTGCAGGCTACTTACTGGGGTACTTTGCTTTTGATGTCTGGCTGGCGCCGTTAATTGAGTCTGCCGGTTATAGCCACAAGCTCGACACTGCCATGCAGTGGTTTGCAAAGTATGGGGTGTGGGTCGTGTTTCTGGCCGGCTTCTCGCCCATTCCCTATAAGGTGTTCACCATTAGCGCTGGCTTTCTGCAAATGGCGTTTTTGCCATTTCTGTTGGCATCCGCAGTAGGCAGAGGCGCACGCTTTTTCCTCGTCGCAGGACTCATGCGCCTGGGAGGCAGCGCGATGGAGGCCAAGCTCAGACAGTATGTCGAGTGGATCGGTTGGGCAGTGGTGCTGCTTGCCATCCTGGCCTATCTCATACTGAGGTAAGCGGATTTGCGTCTTACCTGGTTCCACACTGCCGCCCTGGCGGCAACCACGATGCTGTTATTCACCCTTACCGGCTGCAGTTCCCGAACCGCACCTGCGCCGTTAGTGCTGCTTGACAGTCAGCCAGATGAAGACTTTGGCTATACTGCAGACACCTATACCGTTCAAAAAGGTGACACACTGTTTGGGATTGCCTGGTATACCGGCAACGACTATCGCGACATTGCACGCTACAACAACCTCTCGGCCCCTTACAGCATCTACCCTGGACAAACATTACGGGTGACCGCTCCGAAAATTGTACAAAAAAGCAGCATAACTCGGGCCAAAACTTCCTCAAAGTCCAGTGGTACGACCAGGAAAAATAAGCAACAGAATTCCGTTGACCCGCCTGAACAGCAGGCGTATGGTGAAAGTGAAAAAGATGTTAACAACCAGTCGGTTAAAACTAAATCTTCGCACGCGTCTGGTGCACAGGTGAAGCGCTCCAATGGCTTTCCCTCGCGGGTTTCGCAATGGGTCTGGCCGGCGAAAGGCAAACTGGTTGAGAAATTTAGTCAGGCGGATTCAGGCAACAAAGGCATTGATATCCGCGCCGCCAGAGGAAGCAATGTGTCGGCGGCCGCAGACGGAAAAGTCGTCTACGCTGGTGACGCGCTTCGGGGTTACGGTAACCTGATTATCATAAAGCATACCGATACCTTTCTAAGCGCCTACGCGCATAACGACACCATAAAAGTGAAAGAACAACAATGGGTGTCTGCTGGCCAAAATATTGCCACTATGGGGAATAGCGGTACAGATTCGGTAAAGCTTCATTTTGAAGTGAGATATCGCGGTAAGTCGCTCGACCCGCTGCGCTATCTGCCTACCTCAAGACCATAACAATAAATAATAATAACAAGCATTAAGGAGACTTCGAATCAGGTAATCAATAACCAGGAGATACCGTTGTGGGTCAACATAAAAACGCAGTGATCGAACCAAAGCCTCAGAAAGATGCCAATGTGGCAGCACAAGTATCTGAGGCCATGAAGGACGGAACGCTAAACGATCTGGACAACGACAATGATGATGTCGTTCTCAGTCAGGAAGAGCTCCCCAAAAATCTCGACGCCACTCAGCTGTACCTAGGCGAAATTGGCTACTCCCCGCTACTTACCGCAGAAGAAGAAGTGTACTTTGCCCGACGCGCTCTCAAAGGTTGTGAAGCGTCACGCAAACGCATGATCGTCAGTAATCTGCGTCTGGTGGTAAAAATCGCACGCCGATACAACAACCGCGGCCTGGCATTGCTGGACCTGATTGAAGAAGGCAACCTGGGGTTGATTCGGGCCGTGGAGAAATTCGACCCTGAACGCGGCTTCCGCTTCTCAACCTATGCAACCTGGTGGATCCGCCAGACGATTGAGCGCGCGATCATGAATCAGACGCGCACCATCCGGCTCCCCATCCATGTCGTCAAAGAGCTCAATGTTTATCTGCGTGCAGCCAGAGAACTGTCGCAGAAACTCGATCACGAACCCACGGCCGAGGAAATTGCGATAGCGTTGGATAAGCCAGTGGACGAAGTCAGTAAGATGCTACGTCTGAATGAGCGCATTTCTTCTGTCGACACACCGATTGGCGGCGAGAATGACAAAGCCTTGTTGGATATTCTGGCCGATGAAAAAGAATTTGGCACTGAAGAAAACCTGCAGGATTCAGATATCAAAACCAACATCGTTAAATGGCTGCAAGAGCTAAACGCCAAACAGCGTGAAGTGCTGGCCCGACGCTTCGGGCTGATGGGCTATGAACCTTCGACACTGGAAGATGTCGGTGCGGAAATTGGCCTTACCCGCGAGCGGGTTCGTCAGATTCAGGTGGAAGCGCTGCGCCGTCTGCGCGATATGCTTGGTCATCAGGGCCTGACGCTGGAAAGCCTGTTTAATCAGATTGCCGAGTAGCGCTGGCCGACAGGTTAGGTTGTCAGTGTCGGCCAGAAAGATGGTTAATTGCGTGTCAGCGTGACAAAGCGATAGTTGTAGCGGTTTTTATCATCGGCAGCATGTGTTTCGCTGCTGGCCTCCTGCCAGCTGCCGGCTTTTGAATAGTCGGGAAACTGCGTATCCCCGGTGACATTCGCATCGATGAATGTCAGGTAAAGGGTGGTCGCCTGCGGCAAGAAGGCGTCATAAATCGCGCCGCCGCCGATAATCATCACTTCACTGTTTTGCTCACAATGCGTCTGGGCTTGCGCCAGTGCAGCCGCTGGTGAGCCGACAACGATGGCATCCTGCAGTGTGTAGTCATCACGCCCCGAAATAACGATATTGGTACGTCCAGGCAAAGCACGGCCAATAGATTCATAGGTTTTTCTGCCCATAACCACCGGTTTTCCCAGTGTGACCGATTTAAAATGGCGCAGATCTGCAGGCAGGTGCCATGGCATCTGATTGTCTTTTCCGATAACCCGATTATTGGCCATCGCCGCGATCATTGCTATTTGCATTTCGTAGCTCCTACGCATTGGATGTACTGCATGTTCATTTTTCGCCGCCCATGCTAGCTTAAATTGCGCTTTTCGAGTAGCGCAAAGCAAGGAAAAGACGCTTGCCACATAACACTTATCATATGCAATTGAGTTTTTATTGTGGCTTCGCGCACTACCAAGCTGTTATGCATCATACCTGTATATAGCTGCTTGCTGTTGCTTACATACTGTGATGATCACACTCCCTGCCGATGATTTTCGTGAGAATATGAAGGTATCGTGCGTGTCTCCCGAGATCGTTAATTAGCACATAGGTGCTCAGAGAGTTCTGGCTTTGCGCCGGGATCGAGCAGAAAAAAGGCGCCCTGCTTATGCGGGGCGCCTTATTCGCCTGGATCGTTCTGACGTCATGGAAAATAACGCATCCGGCGACTTTTCACTTTATCGACGAGTTGGGCGTGGTTAAATACCAAGCCAAGGCATCAAACCCTACTCGTTGGTATACACCACATTCGGATGATCGTCATCCTCGTCGTCCCAGTCGTCATCATCGTCGTCCCATTCCTCAGCCACCGGCTGGCGCTGGGTGTCCCACATAAATTCAACTTCAGTCTCGTCCACCTCCTGCTCGCTGGGTGCCGGCAGGGTTTCAATGAAGTCCATAATATCGTGACACAACGGATCCAGGTTGGTTTTCTGGAAAGCCGATATCTTGTATACCGGGCCTTCCCAGTCAAGGATATCGATGACCCGCTGACAGGCCTCTTCAACTTCTTCTTCCAGCATCAGGTCGACTTTGTTGAAGATCAGCCAGCGCGGCTTTTGTGCCAGCAACGGGCTGTACTTTTCCAGCTCTTCAACAATGGTGTTGGCATTTTCTGCCGGATCGCTCTCGTCCGCCGGAAGTAAGTCAATAACGTGCAACAGCACCCGACAACGCTCGAGATGCTTGAGGAACTGAATACCCAGTCCTGCGCCTTCAGCAGCCCCTTCAATCAGGCCCGGGATATCAGCAACAACAAAGCTGCGCTGAGAATCCTGACGCACCACGCCAAGATTTGGCACCAGTGTGGTAAACGGATAATCCGCCACTTTTGGTTTGGCGGCAGATACTGAACGAATGAAGGTCGATTTACCGGCATTCGGCATCCCCAGTAAACCTACGTCGGCCAGCAACATGAGCTCCAGCTTAAGGTTGCGAATTTCACCCGGCGTGCCATTGGATTTTTGACGCGGTGTGCGGTTTGTCGAGCTTTTGAAGCGGGCATTGCCCAGGCCGTGGAAGCCGCCCTGAGCCACTTTTAGTTTTTGGCCATGCTTGGTTAAATCGCCTAATACTTCCAGTGTCTCAGTATCGGTGGCACGGGTACCCACCGGAACTGACAGCGTTAAGTCGCTGCCACCGCGTCCCGCACAGTTTTTACCCTGCCCGTTTTTGCCGCGCTCTGCACGGTGGAAACGTTCGAAACGGTAATCAATCAGGGTGTTGAGGTTTTCGTCGGCCACCAGAAACACGTTGCCGCCATCGCCACCATCACCACCGTCAGGGCCGCCTTTGGGGATATATTTTTCACGTCTAAAGCTAACCACGCCGTTGCCGCCGTCACCAGCTTCAACCCGAATCTCAGCTTCATCTACAAATTTCATTACTCTCTCCGGTCTTTCTGACCTGTCTGCAAGCTATCAGTATAACAACTCACAGCCTATAAAGCGTTATGCCAATGGCACAGGAATGCCACCGCCGCCCGCACCCAGTGCATTGGCATAACGCCTCAGTTTTTCTGATACATACAAAAAACCCCGCTTGCGCGGGGTTTTTTCAAGCCGTAGGGCCTGCGCCAAACGCGCTTATTCTACGATGCTTACGAACTTACGGTTCTTAGGTCCTTTCACATCAAACTGAACCTTGCCGTCTTTCAAAGCAAATAGTGTGTGGTCTTTGCCGATACCGATATTGTCGCCAGCGTGGAAACGTGTACCACGTTGTCTGACAATGATGTTACCAGCCAGAACAGATTCACCGCCAAAGCGCTTAACACCTAGGCGTTTACTCTCTGAATCGCGACCGTTCTTAGTACTACCACCAGCCTTTTTGTGTGCCATGTGT
>CAZDUT010000076.1:11132-12627 GCA_964508695.1 uncultured Alteromonas sp. | reverse complement strand
TCAGCACCCTCAACGGTGAGCAATGCAGTTTTGTCGATGGTTTCAAAGTTAACCGGTTCGCCCTTGTAGGTGATAGCGCCCCGTGACACCTCATTATTTTTAAAGATCCGCTCGATGGTCTCTAAATAAAACTCGGCCGGCATATCCAGTACGGCCAGGTATTCATCGTAAAAGGCCCGAAAGCGGTCAGCATCTTCCTCTTCTCCAAATACCAGGTTCTGATAGAAGTTGATGTATTTTTTTATATGTGACTGCTGATTCATACTGATAAAGCCGCCAAGCTGCATAAAGCCCGGGTAGACCTCTCGCCCTTCGCCCGGATAGCCGTGGGGGACTTTCATAATGGCCACATTACGAAACCATGCCATGGAATGCTGTTTGGAAAAGTCGTTAACCCGTGTCGGGTTTTTACTGGTATCAATCGGACCTGCCATCAGCGTCAGCGACTTCGGCACGCACTTATGCTGCTGTTCAGCCATCACGGCAGTGGCAATCAGTGCCTGAACGGTGGGCTGGCAAATGGCGATCAGGTGGGTGCCGGGGCCAAGGTATTCCAGAAATTCGATCAGATACGTCACGTAACAATCGAACGAGAAGGGCCCTTCATCCAGTGGCACGTCGCGGGCATCCGCCCAGTCTGTGACATAGATTTCATGGTCGGGCAGCAGGGCCTCCACCGTTCCGCGTAGCAAAGTGGCATGATGGCCTGACAAGGGAGCGACCAGTAATACTTTATGATCATCGTGCAATCCCCGCCGGTTGAAGTGAATAAGGTCGCAAAACGGTTTACTCTGCACCACCTCTTCATGCACCGCATAGCTTTTATGGTCAACGGTTATCTCATCGATATTAAAACCCAGCTTTTCATAGCGTTGAGTAAGGCGCATGGCCGTTTCCAGACCGGCGCGGGTTAATCGGCCAGGTAAGGTATGAGAAAGCAGGTTTGACGGATGTGAAGACATGTCATGCAATAGGCTAAGCCCCTCATGCATAATGTGGGCAGAGCGGGTGAAATAATCGTAGGCCTGATAATTCATAAACACGTCTCCTGGCGGATAGATACTACAGACGTTGCACGCACCATGCGTGACATGACGGCGGGAAGGCACAGTGTGCCGACCGGCACACTGGCGTTACGCACTTATTTTTTAGTGGCTTTAGTCACGTCGCTGGTGAAGCCTTTCATTAACTCACCGGCCTTTTGCTGGGCGTCGCTCAAGATGGAGTAATTGCTTTTTGCGGCTTCAGACATGGTTGACTGCACAGATTCCATGTAGGTTTTCTGTGTTTCCGCCAACGCCATTAAATCTTTTTGCTGGCTGGCTTTTTCAAAGTAGCTCATCCCTTCAGACAGCAGTGACGAATACAACGCATTTTGCTTTTCTGCCAGCTCCTGCATGGTACTCATATTCAGTGTCGCCAGGTCAGTCATCGGTTTCATGGCGTTTTTAAATTGCTCGTTGAATTGTTCAATCATGGTCTTGCTCCAATGTAA
>CAZDUT010000076.1:0-11122 GCA_964508695.1 uncultured Alteromonas sp. | reverse complement strand
TAATAAAATAATTAATTAGTGGGTTTGGTTGTGCCTGACTTTTTCGGAGTCGGGCTTGTTCGTTTTGATGTCGCGCTTTTCGTCGCTGATGGCGCCGTCGCTGGGGCATTGTCTTTTCCTGCCTTGGCCGACTCATCCGATACGGCTTCGGCCTGCGGCTTCACCTCTTTTGCGGTTTGCACCGCCTTGTTCCCGACTTTTTCTGTGCTTTCACTGGCACCGGTCGCATTAGCCGGAGACCGGGTAAGCCCGGTTGCTGCTTTCGATGTCGCTGCTGTTACTTTGGTTGCCGATTTCGACGCTGCTGCCACTGACTTTTTGGTGGTTTGCGCCGCCTTTTTTGTCGGCGTCGCCACCACGCTTTCGGTGGCTTTAGCTGACGCTTCAGCGGTTTTTTCTGCCGCCGACACCTCGCGGTTAAGCGAACACTGCACCACTTCCGTCGCATCGTCGCGTAACTGGTTTAGTGTCTGGTACGTCTCTTTGGTGGCGCGGGCGAGGCGATCGCGAACAGACTCAGCACACGCTGATTGCGCTGCCAGCACATGATTGAAATCCGGGGCATGATTCACCGTTTTTAACAGCGTGGTGCCATCATTAAGTAGTCCGGTAAACAATTTGGTCTGATAGCCGGATAAGGCTTCCAGAGTTTTAGCGTTCAGGGCAATAAGGTTGTGTACCGGCTTCGTGGACTGCTTTAATTGTTCTGTAAAAGGACCAAACATGCGTATCTCCACCAATTTTCATCACCAGTGCTGCAGCGCAGCAACATGTTGATTAAATAATAAACAGGTGTGGTGGCAGACGTCAAGGTAATTATGCTGCGCTGCAACATAATAGTTAGAACATGTTTGTATAAAAAGAAAGCGGGTTATGCTGCTTTGCAGCAAAAGGCTATTTTTTAGTGTCGTCGGGCTTGGTCGACTGTTTCCACATGTCCATATTTTGCTCCATCATTTTATTGAACAGTGAGAACGGGCTGGACTCGACAACCGACTTCATCATGCCCTGCATTTTGTCCTGCTGCTCAATCAGTGTGACCAGACTGTGCTCGAGGTAGTCGCGAACAAAATACTGCATATCAGAATCGTAAAAACGAATGAGTTGTTTGAGCAGGGAATTGGTCAGCAACGACTGGTTGTCGTTGGTTTCAGACTCGCTGATTATCTGCAGCAACAGTGATTTGGTGATGTCTTCTTTGGATTTTGAATCAATGACCTGAAACTCTTTACCGTCATTAATCAGTGATTTTATGTACTCAAGATTGACATACTGGCTTTGCGTCGTATCGTAAAGCCGCCGGTTGGGGTATTTTTTAATGACTATCATGACTGCTCCACTGCGACGGTGTGAGACGAGAGTAGCCCAATCTCACAACCGCACGCAAATGGTTATTTACCCCGCTTTAGCCCAGGCGCTTTTTCACATAACTGCCCGGCGCCGGCTCCAGAGCGGGGAAATCAGGATGTTTACCGGGCACAGGCGCGGTGGTTTTGGTGGCGTCATGCCCTTTCAGCCAGGCATACCAGTCCGGCCACCAGGAACCTTCATGCTTGGTCGCACCTTCAAACCATTCACTGGCGGAGTCTGGCAATTGCTGATTTATCCAATGCGGGTATTTGCCGCCCTCTGGCGGGTTTATGACGCCGGCTAAATGACCCGAGCCGGCCAGTACGAAGCGGGTGTCGCCGCTGACATGTCGGGTGCCTTCGTAGGCGCCCTGCCAAAGCACAATATGATCGGCCAGCGTTGATAAAAAATAGACCGGCATATCAATCTTCTTAAGATCGATAGGCACATCGTCGATGACGACGGTACCTGGCTCAATCAGTTTGTTTTCCCAGTAGGTCATCCGAATGTACTGCTTAAAACAGGCGGCAGTAATGTTGGTAGCATCGCTGTTCCAGTAGAGAATGTCGAATGCAGCCGGATCTTTGCCCTTGAGGTAATTATTTATAAAGTACGACCAGAAAAGATTATTCTCTCTCAATAAGCTGAAGCTCAGCCCCAGGATCCGTCCATCGTATACGCCTTTAATTTCTGCGTTCTTTTCCATAATCGGGAGCGCATCGTCGGTCAGGTAGTTACCGATTTCACCGGGCAGGCTGAAATCGAGCAGTGTGGTCAGCAAGGTGAGCGACGCGATCCGTTCATCGCCTTTGCCTCGCAGGTACGCGGCCGTCATCGCCGACAGTGTGCCGCCCACACAAAAGCCGGTAAGGTTTACTTGTGGCGACTTGCTGATGGTTGTCACAACATCAATCGCGGCAATTGGCCCTTTATGCATGTAGTCGGTGAAGTCATAGCCAGCCAGCTCTGCACCGGGATTGACCCAGGAAATCATAAACACACTGAAACCGGCATCCAGTAAGCCGCGCACAGCAGACTTACGTTGATCTAAGTCCAGAATGTAATATTTATTAATAAATGGCGGTACGAACAGAACCGGCGTTTTTATGGTCTGCTTTTTCGCGGGTTTATAATGGATAAGCTGGAACAACTCATTCTGATAGACCACGTCACCGGGAGTGGTGGCCAGGTCTTTACCCAGTTCAAAGGCACTCATATCGGTTTGCGTGATTTTGAACGCCTCGAGGGGGCTTTGCTCAAGGTCGCGCATAAAGTTTTCGATACCTTTCACCATATTCTGTCCATTGGTACGAAGAATTTCCTCGCACACTTCCGGGTTAGACAACAGGTAATTGGTCGGCGAGACAGAGTTAATATACTGGCGGGTGTAAAATCGTACCTGTTCTTCGCTTTTGGGATCAGAAAACTGCATGGCGTCGACCATGCCCTGCAGCATTTTCGAATTGATCAGGTAGGCCTGTTTGAGATAATTAAAAACCGGATTTTCCCGCCAGTCGGCGTGAGAAAAACGGGTGTCCCGGCTGTCTTCCTTAGCAATGTCCTCAAACTTTTCGCCCATCATGGCTCGGGTGGCCTGCTGCCACAGCTGTGACTGCTGGCGCATGAAGTCCATCTGAGTTTGCATCAGACGGGCCGAGTCAACGTCTACCTTGCCTCGCAGTAATGTTTGCAACTTTTCAGGATCAAACATCGCAGCGGTATCGTCGCCGCTGCGGCGCTTCGACAACACTTCCTGCGCCATGGCGTTAAACTGACTGGCATACTGGTTTAACAGCGAAAGTACATCCTGATTATCATCCGCGTTCACAGTTCACTCCTTGGGGTTATTTTTTGCCGGTCTGGCTGACGTCAGCCATGCCCTGCATCATTTTCTGATAAAACGTGAACGCTTGCTGGCTGCCGTCTAAATACGGCTTAAGCATGGACATCATCACTTCCTGGTTACCACTTTTAAGTTGCTCATTCAGCGACGCTATCGACGCCTCGTGCAACGCGGTCATATCCGGCCAGCCCATTAATTCACGGGCCTCTTGCGGAGAAATATCAATATCAACAGAAATCTTCATGGTGCGCTCCTAAGACAGGGAGAGACAAAGCCAGCCTATCCGGCTGTTCAAATTCTGTCCATACGACCTCAGTATCAGCAGGCTTAGGCTGGTATTTCATGCGTGAAACCCGCAAAATCAGGACAGCATTAATTCATCATGGCATGGTAAGTGGCGAAAAAACAAACAAAAGCGAAAAATAAATCGTCGCCCTGGTGGCGACTGTTTTGGAAGCTTGCGCTGGCAGCACTGGTGGTGCTGGCTGCGTATATGCTTTATCTTGATGCGCAAATTAAACATGCTTTTTCCGGCAATAAATGGGAAGTGCCTGCCCAGGTCTTCGCGCGCCCGCTGACCATAGAGAAAGGTCAGGAAATTACCCGCAAAGAGGTGCTGGAGGAATTGGACCTGCTGGGTTATCGCCGGGTCGGCACCGCCAACAGCAGCGGGGAATTCAGTGTTTCGTCAACTGCCATTCATATTCAGCGTCGGGCGTTTCAGTTTCCCGACGGTCGTGAGCCACTGCGGCATATTGAAATTCGTTGGCAGGGACCACGCATAGCCAGCCTTTACGATCATAGTTCGGCAAACAGCCTTGGCAGTATACGGCTTGAACCCTGGCTGGTCACACGTATGGTCAGTGCCAGTCGCGAGGACAGAATGCTGGTGTCGCTGAATACCATCCCCGCGATGCTGCCTAAGACGCTGACCCTCGTAGAAGACAGGGACTTCTATGATCATCATGGTGTGGCACCGCTGTCTATTATACGTGCGCTGATGGCAAACATTGCTGCCGGTCGCACGGTGCAGGGCGGCAGTACCCTTACTCAGCAGCTGGTCAAAAACATGTTTCTGACCCGTGAGCGCTCACTGATTCGCAAAGCCAAGGAAGCACTGATGGCGGTCATCATTGATGCCCGCTACAGCAAATCACAAATTTTGCAGGCCTACCTTAATGAGGTATTTCTTGGGCAAAACGGCGATAAGGCGGTCCACGGCTTCGGGCTGGCCAGTTATTTTTATTTTGATCGGCCCGCGAATGAGCTCAATACCCCTGAAATTGCCACGCTGGTGGCGATGATCAAGGGACCGTCTTATTACAATCCCCGTCGGTATCCCGACCGGGTAAAAGAGCGTCGCGACCTCGTATTGCGACTGCTCTTCGAACAAAATGAAATTGACCGTGATGACTATCAGCAATACGTTAATCAGCCGCTTAATTTAGCCAGCGGTGCCAGCCTGGCCAGTGGCCAGCATCCGGCATTTATGGACCGGGTGCGCCGTGAACTGTCTGATATATTGGCCGAACCCAGTCTGCGTGACTCTGGTGTGAAAGTATTTACCACGCTGGATATTGTCGCACAGCGCCGTGCTGAGCGTGCACTGGCTGAAACCCTTAACGGCCTGCAGTCTGACCGCCCCGCCGAATTGCAGGGGGCAATGGTGGTGACGGATATAAGCAGTGGAGAGGTGCGGGCCATCGTGGGGAGCCGCGACTACGAGTACAAGGGGTTTAACCGCGCACTGGATGCAAGACGGCAAGTGGGCTCACTGATCAAACCCGCCGTGTATTTAACAGCCCTGGAGGACCCCACCCAGTACAACCTGGCTACGCCGCTGGATGATAAACCCATAACCTTGAAAAGCACTGGCGGCAAGCAGTGGTCGCCGAAAAACGCTGACAAAGAGTTTCGTGGCAGTGTGCCGCTCATTACAGCGTTAACAGAATCGCTGAATGTACCTACCGTGAATCTGGGCATGGAACTGGGGCTGGAAAATGTCGTAGACACTATCCATGAACTGGGGGTGGAGCAGGACATTCGAGCGGTGCCCTCGCTGACACTGGGCGCATTGTCGCTCACGCCCTTCGAAACTAACCAGATGTACCAGACGCTGTCGAACGAAGGACGCTACATACCGCTGCACACGGTGACCGAAGTCACCACCGCGAGTAATAGCTTATTGTGGAAAAAGGCCGAGTTTTATTCGCAGCGAGCGGATGCGCCTGCGACGTATCTGCTTAACTACGCATTATACAAAGTTGCCCGAGAGGGCACGGCCAAACGCGTAGGCGCAGCATTTCCCGGCGTTAATATGGCCGGCAAAACCGGGACCACCGATGACTACCGGGACAGTTGGTTCAGTGGTTTTGACCGCAACAACGTGATCACTGTGTGGGTCGGCAACGACGATAACCAACCCGTCAACCTGACCGGCGCGGGGGGCGGCTTACCGGTATTTGTGAATTACCAGAAAAGTCAGACTCCCAAATCGCTGTCACGGCGTTTCCCGCGGGGGTTGGGGATCGCGCATTTTGATCCTGCATCGGGCCAAATTGTTGGTGCGGGCTGCCCGGGTAGCCTGAGTGTCCCGGCAATTCTTGATGTATTACCACAGCGGACATCCTGTGATACGCAGCGGGTAGAAAGCTCAGGCGATGGCGATGAGAAAAAAAGCTGGTGGGATAAACTGTTTGGTGGCTAGCGCGGTGTACAGTGCCATAGCGAAGTGTCAGGCAATCATTATCGGTTGAGTGTGCGTAGTGATACCATTACGCGCATCTCAGACCGATAAGTAAGAGGCAAAATTCAGTTATGAATAAATCCCGACATTTTTACACCCCGTCCGAAGGCCATCAACTGCCCCATGATCCATTCAATGCCATTATTGCCCCGCGCCCGATTGGCTGGATTTCATCAATGAGTGGAGAAGGCGTTGTAAACCTTGCACCTTACAGCTTTTTTAATGCTTTCAATTATGTCCCGCCTATCGTTGGCTTTTCGAGCGTAGGCTACAAGGACTCAGTGCGGAACATTGCTGAAACCGGTGAGTTTTGCTGGAACCTGGTGGATGAGTCACTGGCGACCAAAATGAATGAAAGCTGTCGTGCAGTCGACGCCGACGTGGATGAGTTTGAAATTGCCGGGCTGGAGAAGGGCAAATCTGCCAATGTCGCGGTTCCTCATGTGGCCGCCAGCCAGGTCATCATGGAGTGCAAAAAAACACAGATTGTGCAGTTAAACACGGCCAGTGGCGATGATGTCGATACCTGGATGGTATTTGGTGAGGTTGTGGGGGTACATATTGATAACGCATTGCTCAAAGATGGTGTGTACCAGACTGCTGCCGGTAAACCGATGCTACGTGCTGGTGGGCCCGGTGATTACTTCACGATCCGTCCGGAAAACAAAGTGGTGATGCCACGCCCTAAATAAAAAAATCTGCAGCAGAGGGAGCAAAGAAGCGGTTGGGAAAACACATCTCGAAATCAGCGTTCCCCGCTGCTGCAGCAAGGGTCCCAGGGAAGGTGCGAATAACGCCTCTGCTGTGAAGCCTTATTTGCACATCCCCTAGGCAGAAGGTGAATGGCGGTGAAGCATGAGCCGCACGCCCGAAATAATCAGTGCACCGGCCACGTAAGACAGTACCGGGCCAAGTGCGACGAAAAGTAGCGCCAGTGGCGATAACATAGCCATCATGATCAGGCGTCGTTGTCGTCAACAGGACTGGCAACCGGGGCGGCGGAGGCGTCAGCAACCAGTTCACTCTCGCTGCCATCCGTTTCTATCTGATGACTCGCGGTCATCACATCAAAGTCGACATCCATTTTTAGTGACTGTCGTGTCGCTTCGCTAGTACTGATCATTAACGCATCAGTTTGTGCAGCAACCTCTGGGGCAGGATCGGCTGCCAGGGCTGCGCCAGAAAATGAAAGACTCAGTACCAGTGCAGTAAATGTGTGGCGAAAGACTCGCATAATAATCTCCTATTAATCGTGTTTAAGAACTGCACCTTTGAATACTGCCTGGCAGTTATCAGTTAAGTCGTGTTAGCGACACAAAAGGTTTAGCGAGCAACGTGCCAAGACGAAGATATTTTTTAAGTGTTTGAATTGCGTGGTTTATTTTTTTATTCAGGAATGCAGAAGTCTTGGGCAAGGTGGGAGTGGACTAACGAGTGGTTATTTTCACAGCTGAGTTGGTGAAAATAACCACTTGGCGGGTACTAGCGTTTCAGGCGATTGAACACTGCAATGACAGCAACCAGGATTGCGCCAGCGATAAAGCCCACTATGGCGTCAATAAACAGTGACATAACAAGATTATCCAGTATGGGCTCCAGCAGGTGATGAAGGATTGGAATATTATGGGTAAGAATACCGCCACCGACTAAAAACATGGCTATGGTGCCAGCCAGTGCCAGCAGCTTCATGAGGGCAGGTGCGGCAACTAACAGACCTCTGCCTACGCCACGGAGCACCTGCCGAGAGTTGCTGGTAATCGAGCGTCGCAACAGGTAAAGACCTGCGTCATCCAGCTTAACCAGTCCTGCAACCAGTCCGTAGACCCCCACCGTGAATACCACGCTTAACGCTGAAAGAACGCCCAACTGGGTCATTAGCCCGGCACTGGCCACTGTGCCCAGTGAAATCACAATGATCTCAGCAGACAAGATGAAATCAGTACGGATAGCGCCTTTTATTTTTTCTTTTTCCAGCGCCACGACATCAATGTTACCGTCAGCCAGTTGCTGTAGCTGCGCCTCACGTTCCTCGTCAGTATGATGCGGCATAAACCGGTGCAGGACTTTCTCCGCGCCCTCGTAACACAGGTATAAACCACCAATGACCAGCAACACCACAATCAGCACCGGAAGGAATGCACTGATCAGCAGCGCGGATGGCACCAGAATCGCTTTGTTTATCAGTGAGCCTTTCGCCACTGCCCAAACCACCGGCAATTCGCGATCAGCGCGCACACCGCTGACCTGATTGGCATTGAGCGCCAGATCATCTCCCAGTACGCCAGCGGTTTTTTTAGCCGCCACTTTTGACATGACCGAAATGTCGTCCATCAGCATGGCGATATCATCAAGCAGGGTAAGTAAATTTGCAGCCGCCAATGTATATTCCTTAATCAGCTATGGTACAAAAGAACTACCAGCATACCGTCAGGGTTATTAGCTTGGCAATCGGAGTTGAGGAAACCGCGCCATCCATTGCCGGGGGCAGGTGGGTGGTGTGGTTGATCGGGACTCGAAATAGCAAGGGGACAAAAATGGCAAAGATTACCTGGGATGATTTTGAAAAAGTGGATATGCGCGCCGGCACCATCATTGATGTTCAGCCGTTTCCTGAAGCGCGGCGACCAGCTTATAAGCTGGTTGTAGATTTTGGCGAGGAGTTGGGTATACGCAAATCCAGCGCCCAAATCACCGACTTGTACTCGCCCGACGAGCTGCTGGGGCAGCAAATTCTGGCTGTGGTTAACTTTCCGCCCAAGCAAATAGGCCCGTTTATGTCGGAATGTCTGGTTACCGGCTTTTACAACAGTGACAAGCATGTAGTCTTGCTGCATCCCAGTCAGCAGGTTCAAAATGGTGCTAAGCTTGGTTAGCTGAAAAATAACGAAGGGGCAGAGATGGCCCCCCCTCTACTGGCTGACAAACACCTTTAAAAATTTCGCCACCAATGGATTTTCATGTACTTTCGCTGAGCGCAGTGTATCGATATTGGTGCGCACGCCGTCGGTGTTGCCCAATACAACCAGCGACCAGCCATCGTCAGGCGCTTTGACCAGGAAACCGGCATAGGCGTCGGGCCACCAGCCGCTGTGCCATACCAGACGGTGCCCCTGCCAGTGTTGTACAAACCAGCCATACGCATAGGGCGCCGCGCTGCCGTCGGCATCGGCAGGCGGTGTCCACATTTTTTCGCGAAGTGCAGGTGACAGGATTTTACCGCTGTCGAGTGCCATGGCGTAATGGGCCAGGTCGGTGGTGCTGGCGATAATACCGGAACTGGCGTTCAGCTCAGGATTAGGCAGCGGCGAAGGTGCCAGGTTATCTGACTGTTCCGGAGCATGACGAAACGGTGGCGCCAGGTGGATCAGGGCGTCGGCGCCGTGGGGGTCGCGCCAGCCGGCAGCGACATGCGATAGCCCTGCTGGCTCAATCACATAATGACGCATCCAGTCTCGCCAGGAACGCTCAGTGTTTTCCTCTACCCAGTTGGACAGACGGCCAAAGATAACAGGGTTATAAAAAAATGCCGAGCCAGGTTTTCCCTGCACACGGTGCTGAAGTACGTGGCGCAGGCTAATCGGACCCTCGCAGTTGACGGGCGCGACTTCATAGCCGTCATCCATGGTTCCGCCACCAAAAATAATGCCGCTCTTGCGCAACCACTCGCAGCGCCGATCCCAGTCGCTTAAGGTCGTAAAGTCGGCATCAAGATCGATGTGTCCATCAGCCTCCATCGCCAGCAGGGTGGCGCCGGTAAACGTCTTGGTAATAGAGGCCACCAGGTAAGAAGTCTGCGCTGTGGTGGGCTCCTCCGCGTCGTGATCCTGCCAGCCCAGGTGCTCACTCAGCACAATCTCGTCGTCTTTCACTACCGCAACCGACAAGCTCAGAATACTGTTTTGCTGACGAAACTGTTTTAAAAAGTCACGAAAACTCTGGCGTTGCTCGTTGGTAATTTGCGCGTTTATCCCCGTGCTGACGAACAACACCACGGTGGCCAATGTGGCAATTACTGTTTTCATAGTGAGGCTCCTCTGGCCTGATAATTACGCAAGGGAAACACCGGGTCGCGTTACTATTGGAACTAAAATAGCCTGATATTCAGACAGATAGCAACCTGGTCAATAATAAATTTGGTTACAGAATGTGATTAACCACCCGGCTGTCAGCGGCGCGAATGGGCATTGATCCGTTTTTTGATAAAAGGAGCGGGATCACCCAGTTCGCTGCAGCGCAACGTCCCGCCCGCGGCGATACTGACTGCAGCCATAGCCTTATTGAGACCTGTGCTGCAATTAATACGGCTCGGTGGTATTTCCGTTTCTTCCTGACGGTTAAGAAACGTCCGGCTATCGGTCAGCTCGGGGAAACGCTTCTGCTGTTCGAACCGGGCGGCGGCATCGGCACTGTCGCGCTGCAGTGCTTGCTGCTGACGCGTGGCAAAGTAGTTATTGACCGCCGCGCGAGGATCGAGCGTTGTCGGTGCGTTTTGCGGTAATGAAGATGGGGTGTGGCGGGGCGGCGTGTGAGGCAATGCCTGCTCACTGACTTGCTGTTGCTGGTGCAATGCACTTTTTGCTGCGCTGGCGTGGGCTGCGGATGCCGCCGGCGTTTCACTGTTTGCGGAGGTCGTGGTTTCGCTATTTGGCGGTGGTGTGGCGGGATTCACGTCCGTCTCCTGATAAGGTTCTGGTGGTGAGGGAAAAACTAACCGGGCAGTAACAATGGTTTTTGATGGCGCTGGTGGGGGAACGGCGGATAGTGACACAAGCCAGATGATGACAATGTGCACGCTAATTGAGATGGCAACAGTCACCCACGTGCGGACCCGCCCGCGCCGTGAAAGCGGCGCGGCGGCATACAGCGGGGACGAAACGTGCAGTGGCTCGGTCATACGTAACACTGACCCGACGGCGTTTGCTTAAGTTCCTCTCAGCTAAGAATAAAATTCATGATGCACAACTTTTGCGCAAAAGAGAGGTGTCTCAGAGTGCTTGCACACTATTGGTGCGTTGGCCGAGTGCGTTTTGGTGTGGATAAAAGCTAAGCGGCTGAAAAATATCAACAAAAATTTATGGCACAGGATTTGTGTTAACTCTGGGTATTACCGTGACATGCACTATAACCACTACATACCGGGAGCTACACACATGAAACTAGTCACAGCTATCATCAAGCCATTC
>CAZDUT010000075.1:0-12629 GCA_964508695.1 uncultured Alteromonas sp. | reverse complement strand
TTCAGGTGCCCAATCAAAAATTTAAACGCTTTCAGAAGGTACTTAAAAAGGGCCGTCACATATTTTTTGTCGACACCAAAGGTGATCAGGAAGCCAGCCTGGCTGACATCATCGCCAGACACCCTCGTTTACGGGAGATAGCGACAGACCGGGCGCCGGTGACGTAACCTCAGGTTGCGCACGCTTGGAGTCGCCATCACAATGCAGGCCATAGCTACCGTAATTATATCGCCACTTTGGCTACCGAAGTGGCGGTCGCATCCTCACTGTTATTGGTATTTTGCCGATCCACCTCGTTAAATTTTGCCTTTTTTCCCTGCAACGTTGACCTACCAGTCCCCGTCTCGTGGCATTGATATGCATCATTAAACCGCCAGCAAACGTGAAGCTCCCGAAAGGCCGCCTGCCGATTATTGTTGACCACTCCAATAATGATCTAGTGGTAGTTGAATCAGGGCCATACTTAGGTACTTGGCTGAGGACATCTTTACCAACGCGAACATTGCCACTTACCCATGGGCGAGCTGATTTTTGGCAAACGTCTTTGTAGACGGGCTGCCATACTTACAGGCTTGGTTTGAACACATTGATGTCAGGTCAGCAACCCAAGGCCATTAGAAACTCCCGAGCCATTCCGGACGTTTACAAAAAAATCTAACCCCTTTTCATTTCGCGATGCGTTTTGTTTCTGAATCAACCTGTTGGAGATGTTCATGAACACTGTTGCTTTTTCGCGTCAGGAGCTTTCTGTTAAACCAATTCTGTATGCAGGCATAGCCCTCTGTATCAGTTTTGGGCTGTTTGTACTCATGGCAAAACTGATAGAGGTGGATGAAATGTATGTTTCTTCGCCACAGCCCACAACCGTTGGCCCGGTGGTTCTGCAGTTAGAAGAAGAGAAAACCCAATACACAAACAGGATCAAGCCGAAGCCTGAAACCATCAAGCCTCCACCGACAGTGCCCCAGGATACCCCGGATGACAGCGTTGTCGAGACCAAGAACACGTTTTCCGTAGCAGGTCCGGTCATCGACAAGGTAAAAATTGGGAACAATTTCAGCCTGAGTAGCCGCGACCAGGACGTTCGCCCTGTTGTACGCGTTGATCCCAGCTACCCAGCAAGCGCTGCGCGGGACGGTATTGAAGGATGGGTGTCACTGCGCTTTACCATTGACCCGCTGGGCAGTGTGCGCGATATTGAAATTATTGATTCAGAGCCAAAGCGTCTTTTTGATCGTGAAGCCCGCCGCGCCTTGGCAAAATGGAAATATCAGCCTCGCAAAGTTGACGGCAAAGCAGTAAGTCAAACAGGCATAATGGTTATGCTGGAGTTCAGTTTAGAGCAATAATGCAAGGAGTCGCACATCTATGAGTTTGGTCATTGCACTACGCGACTGGCTTAGCGTTCCATTAAGCGATGAAGTCCTGATGCAGCGCTATGCTGAAAATGGGGATGCTCGCGTGCTGGGTCAGCTGTACGACCGTCGGGCCAATGACCTTTTTCATTTTTTACTGGCACTGTGCGGCCATGACCTGGCACAGGACATCGCCCAGAAAACCTGGCTGAAAGTGATTGAAAAGCGTCACCGCTATCGTCCCCAAGGGCAGTTTAAAAGCTGGTTGTTCACAATGGGACGACGTACGCTACTTGATGAATTACGCAAGCCAGTGCATGCAACACTGGACAGTGCCGACCAGCTTTCCGCTTCCACTGCACCGACACTGAACAATGGTCTGCAAGAAGCATTTGGCAACGCACTGAACGCGTTACCCTTTGAGCAGCGTGAAGCGTTTTGTCTGCAGCAGGAGGGCTTCGGCTTGCAGGAAATTGCCACACTGTGTGATGTCGGTACCGAAACCATCAAAAGTCGGCTTCGCTACGCCAGACAAACGCTTAAAGCTCGTTTGGAGAACCATCATGAGTGACCAGCCAGACAGGCTTGAAAAGGCCTATCAGGAATTTAAACAGCGCCACCCTGCTCCGCTTAACAGCAGACGCGCCATTATGCGGGCAGCCACAGGCCGGCAATCCTCGTCGTTCAGCTGGTATCACTGGGGGCGCACACTAGTGGCGGGGGTGGCGGTGGTAGGTATCAGCCTGTTTGTCTTACTGAACCAGCAGTTCTCAGCCCCGGGGGTTCCCGTTACCCTAGTTAGCCATGTTCAGCTACATGGCTACAATCCTGACCTGCCTCAGATTACCAGCCACAAACAGCAGCACGCACTGTATTATCAACAGTATGCCAAACAAACCCTGGCACTAACCCAGCGCTATTCCCAGCCTGCTACAGTACTGGAAAGTAATGGTGAGCTTGCGTTGACGACCTGTAAAGACGACGTGATTAAGCTATCTGACTCGCTGGTCTCTCGTATGCTCGATGAGCAACGTCTTTCACCGGCGCTGGCTCGGGGTGACGCAGTCGCCATCCGTTTTAATCAGGACGGCTATATTGTTTCGATAGACAGAATGCCAGCTCCTAAGCAGTGCTAAGTCGCTGCAGTCAAACCGGCCTCCGCTGTCATTAGCAAAACGCCCGCTTCAGCCAAAACGTCATCAGAAGCGCCAGCGTCACGCTTAGCTCTGCACAGTAAGTACGCATTCATTGCTTACCCTTTGGCGCACATAATGTTAATGTTAAAGTGTTAAAATGATGTATAAAAAAGGAATTGCTGTTGAGTCTGATTGAGTGCAGGGAGCTATTTAACCAGTTGCCTGTAAGCCTGCTTTGCCGACATGTAGCCACCGGAGAGTTGTATGCCAATCCCGCATGTCTGGCACAATTTGGTGCCTGCCATGATGCTGAGGGTTTCATATCCAGCCTCGCATTTTATGATGCTGATACCCGAGAGCCGCTAACCGGGAGTGTGTACCCTTTCACGTGCTGTGCGACCAAAAAGCGTACTGTAATCAAGGCCAGAGTCAAAAGTACCGCTCGCAGCCTTAATTGTATTATTGAAGGGCAGCTGCTTGAGCTCAATGGCGATAGCTGGGTCGTTCTGCATGCTGAAAGTCTTCATGAAAACGATGTCACAGCATTGCATCATGATAATTCTCCCCTGGCCAATCACCTGGCCTTTAGCCGATTACTCTCCAGCATTTCTTCGCAACTGATCAACGTCAGCACCGAGGATATGGACGCCCTGATTGAACGCAGTTTAGGTGCATTTGGGGAATTCAGCGGGGTTGATCGCTGTTACCTCTTTCAGTTTTCAGCCGACAAAACGGCCATGGACAATACCCATGAGTGGGTAGCGGCGGGCGTCGACCCTTACAAAGATGATCTGCAGAACGTTAGCCTGTCTGAATTGCCGTATTTTGAACGCGTGATCAAGTCCGAACATGTGTTCAAGGTGGACGACGTTGCATGTATGCCGCCGGAGGCCTCTCTGGAAAAAGAGGAATTTACCCGGGAGCGCATACAATCAGTGTTGTGTGTTGCAGTGCACATTAACGATGAGTTATTCGGCTTTGTTGGCTGCGATATTATTGGTAGCTCTTATACCTGGCGTGAGCATGATGTTCGCTATCTTAAGCTGATTGGCGAAATGCTCAGCAATACCCTGGAAAGTGTGACCAACCGGCTGTCGCTGCAGCACGTTAAGCGTCAACTCGAAGAGGCTAATCAACAGCTGGCTCACCTGGCAAACTCCGACGAACTCACGGGTATTGCCAATCGCAGGCAGTTTGATGAAAGTCTGATGCAAAGTATTCAGCGTGGCAGCCGCGCGCATAAGCCCATTAGCTTGCTGATGATTGATGTTGACCATTTCAAACGCTACAACGACACCTTCGGGCATGCCGCAGGTGATGAGGCGCTAAGACAGGTTGCACAAGCCCTCAGTACCTGCTGCCAACGCAGCGATGACCTGGCTGCGCGTTATGGGGGGGAAGAGTTTGCCGTGATCCTGCCTGAAACGAACAAAGAACAGGCATGGCATGTGGCAAATAACATTATGCAGGCCGTCGCCAAGCTTGGAATTTTCTTCACCTCCTCACCAGCAGAAGACCCCCTTACTGTCAGTATCGGGCTGGCAACGGCAAGCTGCTCGCCGTCGCTGACCTGCAGTGAGATCGTTACCGAGGCCGACAAAGCGCTATACCAGGCGAAAGACGCCGGGCGTGACCAGGTTGCCTGCCTGTAACAAGGCAGTTAAAGCTGAGCTCGCCGGTAGCGGTGCCGGAACTTATCACGGCCTATCAAGCGCGTCGCACACAGCCTGTAACTGCTGGGTAAATGCGGCGTCCTTTCCCAGTGTGTCATTTAAAATCACCATACCGGCGTCACAATCGCGCCTGGCGCGCGCAGCTTCGCCGGCTGAAGCCAGCACCGTGGCGCGGTTTACCAGCAGGTCGCCATGATTGGGATGAGTGCCGTTGTAACTGGCATCGTAATGCAGCCTTGCTTCGTCAAAATGATAGAGTGCAGATTCCAGCTCGTTTTTATCACCCGCAATGAGACCTAAGTAAACTTCAGCAATACCGCTTAAATAGTGCCTGCCGCCATAGGCGTTGGTGTACACGTTTATTGCAGTTTGCAGGGCCTGCTGGGCCTGGTCGAGGTCTCCTGTGGCATGCAGGATTTGCCCCTGCATGGAATAGGCATCGGCTAACGCCGGGTTATCTGCCTCAAGAATTCGTTGCATGGCTTCAATCGCAAAAGCGATTTGCTCTGTAGCCAGACTCAGATTACCGCTTAAAAAATTGACCTGCGCCTGCGCCAGGGCTATCTGTCCGACCAATATGTCATTTTCGCCCGCGCCGGCTATTGCCAGTGCTTTAGCTTGCTTCAGATCTTCTGCTGCCTGTACCCAGTCACCGGTGTCAGATAACAGCAGCGCACGATTCTGTAGTAGCCGTGCAACCTCCACATCACTGCTGTCTGGCAAGGTTTGCAACAGCGCCAGAGAACGGGAGAATGCATTAAGGGCCGCGTCATGCCGCCCCTGCTGATAATAAATAAGCGCCTCAATTCGCGCGGCATCGGCTGACAGTTTGGCATCCCGGGAAGTCTCATCGGGCACTTGCGATGCGAGTGTTCTGGCAAGCGCCACGGTATCCAGCGCAGCATCAAGCTCACCTTTGCGGCGCAAGGCCTCAGCCTTGGTCAGATAGGCACTGGCTATCTTCATTCCGGAGCGCGCCGCGGTGTTGTCCACCAGCTCAATCGCCTTATCAAAAAGGCCCAGGTTGTTGTACGCCATCGCAATGACCGAGGACAGGCGGGTTTGGATATGTGGCTGTGCCTGTAACTCGTGTGATAACCGTTGCGCGCCCAAATCTAAAATGCTTTTGGCGGTAATATCATTCGGGTTTTCGTGAATCGAGCTGGACTTGGCAAATATATCCACCAGAAAATCTGACACAGCGTGAGCCGTTTGCGACTCCTGTTCAGCAATCAGTCGTTGCGCGTTGGCATCCTGCCTGCGGTCATTCGCATACACAGCCAACCCCACCGCCACTACTGCCGCAATGACTGAGACGGCACTGACCTGCAGCAGTGTACGAATACGTCGCGTCGCTTCTCGCTGAACGACATTATCAAGCCTAAGCCCGGTTAGCCCACTGATAAGTTTAAGCTTAGCCAAACGCCTTCCATCTGCATCCTTGCGCAAATCTGCAGCGATAGGCTCACACACGTCGTCGGTTATTTCACCTGTCGACGATACCTTATAGCGTAGTGCCGGCGTAAAGCACTCCTGCTCTTCGTCCTCGGCATGCGGCTCACCGTCCACAATGAGCGCCAACACGCGTTCCGGACCGTGCATTTGCTTAAACCGGCGTATTTCTTCATTAACCCACTTTGACCGTGCAGAGGCGGGTGAACAAATAACAATCAAAAACATTGAACGGGCCAGAGCCTCCTGCAACCTGGCCCCCAGGCTGCCACTGGCTGGCAGTTCATCCTGATCACGAAAAATAGGGGTAAGTCGAGAGGGCACCACGCCCACACTCGTTTCAATGCCAATCAGTTTGCGTGGCAGTCGGTAGCGCTCCAGCGCATTGTGCAGCCACTGGGCATGTTTCTTGTCCCTGTGGCTGTAGCTAATAAAAGCCCGGTAGTAAGGTGTTGCGACGGTCTCATTGCTTGTCGAGGCCATACTTTACCTTCGTCTGCCGGTAACGCCGAATGAGCATCAGACCCGACACCCCCAGGCCAAGTAATGCCAACGGCGCAGGCTCGCTGACCTGTGCCTGACCACCGATGCCTGGCCCGCTGATCAACCGGAAGTTAATTTGGCCGTTCTCAAACGTCGGGTAATTAAACCTGTAGGTACCAAATTCAAGCCCGTTTATGCCATGGGCCGCCAACACGCCCGGCGCGAAAAACTGGCTTACACTGGTTGAAGGACGCTGCCCGGCCGCCCCTCCCCGGCCAATCGGATCACCAAACGCACCGTAGGCAATGGGACAAGCCTGACGGCCTGCATCAAAGCAAAAGGCATTGGAAAAGGTCGTAACTTCAGAAATGTAAGAGACGGTACTGACTTCCCCCGGGGCAAGTGTGAGCGCTCCCGGAAACTCTACCAGAAAATCCGTCACTCCCCAGTCAAAACTGATTTGCTGCTGATTACCCGGCGGTGATGTCTGACGAAAGTCTGTGAGCACGTTTTCCACCCGACTTAGATCCCGAACAATTGTGTTAGGCGCACGGTTTTCGCCCAGCACCAGCGAGATACCACCACTAAGTTCAAACAACACCTCTTCGCCCGATACCACCTTGAAATCGAAGCGCGTTCCCACCGCAGGATCGCCGGGCGCCACACGCTCGCCAACATCCTGCCAATCGTAGTCACCATCATCCCGTAATCCGCACTCACGCAAGTCGTCGGCTGGACATCCTGAGACATACAGGCCCAGGCCTGCCGGTGTAATTTGTGAGTTCAGTGCAGGCCGCAGGGTACGGCCTGTGGTGTTTCTGAAGGCAATATCAATTGCCGTGCGCGACTGTGAAATGACGCCTTCCCCGAAGGCAGCGTTACCATGCTGAAACTCCACCACATTCACGCCTACCTGCGCTGTTGCATCAAAACGGGCAGCGGAGCCCAGGCCGACATTGCCATAGGACTCACTGATCTGCGCCCCTTCAAAGTTGACGATACGGGGGTTGCCATTTTCATCGGGTCGGAACACGGTAGCCATAGCGCTCGACTCAGTCAGCACGCCAATAATGACAGCGTTGGCGGCGCCTGAAAGGGTTAGTGATAAAACTAATGCTGTGGCAGCGTTTCGAATTATGCGCATGGCAATTGATGCTCAGGTAAGAGTGCTATGTCTGCAGTATAGTCCAGTCTGCCTGCTGGCAAGATTTTTTTGCCGCGTATTGAAAAGCAACACTTATTTTATATCGCAGGGCAATCACTGCGGTTACGCTATTCATTGGCCAGTGACCATTCAGTGGTGCATGTCATTGATTAAAAAGGCTATGGGCTGACAGATCTGGTAATGAAATACCAGCTGACCTATAGTGGATTGAAAATTAGGCACGGGCCTGTGAAATCGCAGGCCCACCTTTTTGGCAGTTGTCTTGGGTTTCCAATCCAAAGTGCAAGGACCGATACAACGACAGAGGAAAAATACAATGAAACCAGCCTGGCTACTCATCGCCGGACTTAGTCTGAGTCAAGTTGCTTATGGCGCTGACGCGCAATCCGTAACCCAACGCACCGCCAATAATGGCCAGTTGGTCATGCAGAACGTGCCTGAGATCCCCCAACGGGTTGAGGACGCATTGAACCAGTACCAGAATGTCCGTTCCGCACCGTTTGAAAGTTTTACTCTGGACGGCAATGCAGTGTTTATCACTACCCGCTTTGGCGATGTTTCACAGCTTCACCGCGTTGACGCACCTGCCGGGGCTCGTCAGCAACTGACCTTTTTCAATGAACCGGTTGGCAGTGTGACACGGCAACCGGGCAGTAATAACCTGGCTTTCACCATGGATTCTGGTGGTAACGAATACGCACAGATTTTTTTGCTCGATCCCCAAACCGGTAAGCACGACATGCTGAGCGATGGCGAATCCCGCAACGGCGCACTCACCTGGAGCGACAATGGTCAGTGGCTGGCGTTTCAGAGCACCCGCAGAAATGGGGCGAGTAACGATATCTGGATGCTATCCCCTGAGAAGCCTGATGAGGCCCAGCTGGTGCTGGAGTCGGAAGACGGCAGCTGGTGGGGACCGTCAGATTTTACCCGGGACGACTCCGCATTATTGGTACAGCAATACATCAGCGCCAGCGATTCACGGGTATATATTCAGCCAGTCGGCGGCAAAGAAAAACAGCTGATCGCCGGTGGCGAGGACAATGTGTCGGTGAACTTTGCGCTGGCATTTGATAAAACCGACAAAGGTGTGTTTCTGATCACGAATCAGAAAAGTGAATTCAGACAGCTTGCCCATCTGGATACTGAGTCCGGCGAGTTGCAAATTATTACTGACGATATTAACTGGAATGTCAGCGACTTTACGCTCAGCGAAGATGGCAGCCGCGCCGCGTTCACTGTTAACGAGGACGGATTAGACAAACTGTATTTACTGGATACAGACACCCTGAACTATCAGGCGGTAAAGGGCCTGCCAACCGGGCTCGTCGGTGGCCTTGAAATTGGGCCAAACAACAAAAAGCTGGCCATGACACTGAATACTTCCCAGACTCCCAGTGATACGTTCATACTGAGCCTGAAAGACGCACCCACTGAGCATGGCGATATCACCCGCTGGACCTTCAGTGAGGTAGGCGGCCTGAATACCGATGAGTTTATCGAACCTGAACTTATTCGCTACAAGACCTTCGATGGGCGCGATATCCCGGCGTTCGTTTATAAGCCACAAACCGATAAACCCAGCCCCGTGGTTATTTATATCCATGGCGGTCCGGAAGGTCAGTTTCGTCCATCCTTTGCCAGCACCTTTCAACTGTGGGCCAAAGAGCTGGGCGTGGCAGTGGTCGCCCCCAATGTACGCGGTTCGTCAGGTTACGGTAAAGAATACATTAATCTCGACAACGGATTTAAGCGCGAAGACAGTGTCAAAGACATTGGTGCCCTGCTTGACTGGATAGCGACCCAGCCCGACCTGGATGCTGACCGGGTAGCCGTATATGGCGGCAGTTACGGCGGTTATATGGTACTGGCCAGCGCAGTTCACTACAGTGACAGGCTTAACGCAGCGATTGACGTCGTCGGCATTTCCAACTTTGTGACCTTTTTGAAAAATACCAAAGATTATCGCCGCGACCTTCGCCGCGTGGAATACGGTGATGAACGGGATGAAAAAATGTATGAGTTTCTACAGAAAATCAGCCCAAGCAACAATGTCGACAAAATCAATGTACCCATGTTCGTGATCCAGGGCGAGAACGATCCCCGTGTGCCGGTTACCGAAGCCGAGCAAATTGTGAATGCTCTGCGAAGCGCCGACAAACCGGTGTGGTACATGAACGCGTTGAATGAGGGCCACGGATACCGTAAAAAAGAGAACCGCGATATTCAGCGCCAGGCTGTGTATATGTTCCTGAAAGAACACCTTACTGCACAATAACGCCGCGTCACGACAGTAGCGCCGAGCCCCCGGCGTTACTGTTTTTTTCCCCCACACAAATCACCAGGCCAGACCGCGATCGGCATACCGCAGCGCAGGCTTAACTAACGGGAAAAAACTACAGACTTTCTTCCCTTTTGCTGCGCCCGGATCCACGGAATGTTCCTGCTTCACACCGTCTGTGTAGATAATTACCATGAATATCATGATCTTAAATTCCGCTAATAGGTAACAAAGCACTGGAGCGATTTTTGCAACGTATACATTATTTTAAGAACAGCGGGGTCGCATGTCAGGAGGCACTATGTCGGGTTCAGCGTCAATTTTTCAGCAAGGAGAGAATTGTTGGGTAAGTAGCCAGGCTAGTTACGCTGCTCCGCTTATTGATTGCGCTAACTATTACAAAGCGCTGCACTCATCCATTGTGAAGGCCAGACATTCCGTTTTTATTGTTGGCTGGGATATCGACAGCCGGATCCGGTTACTCCATGGTGAGGACGAGGCAAACTCTGAAGCGCCTTCTGTGATTAGCGAACTGTTGGCCTGGAAGGCCGAACAAAATCCGGAGCTTAAGGTATATCTGCTGCGCTGGGACTCCTCACTGGCATTTTTCTCACTCCGCGAAATGTGGGCCAAGGAAGTGTGGGATGAGAAGACCCCTGATAATGTTGAAACCATTCTGGATGACACCATACCGGTGGGGGGCAGTCAGCACCAGAAGGTGATCATCGTTGATGACGAGGTAGCGTTCTCAGGGGGGATGGATATCTCTGTTAACCGTTGGGACACACGCGACCATCCTGTCGTCTCAGATGAACGAGACGGCCCGAACGGCAAATATGGTCCGCTTCACGATGTTCACGCCGTTTACGCCGGACCAGTTGTAAGGGAATTCGCTGATTTGGTTCGCTGGCGCTGGTTACGGGCGTCTGAGACCAGCCCGGTAAACTTTCGCGAAGATGCCAAAACCGGACTGAACGACGGCATTCCGGACGCGTGGCCGGATGACTACGAGCCATGGTTTGAGAAGGTTGACTGTGCGCTCGCGCGAACCATTCCGATGATGGATGATGATGTCGAGCCCGTTCAGGAAGTCAGGCATATGCTACTGGACCTGATCAATCAGGCAGAGCGACTTATCTACATTGAAAACCAATTTACCAGCCGGCTGGAAATTGCCCAGGCGCTCAATAAGCGTCTGAAAGCCCGTCCAGAGCTCAATGTCATTATCGTAAGCTCTTATGAGCCGAAAGGAACATTCGAATGCGAGGCATTCTGGGCCAGCCGCATTGAGTTTAAAAACGCCCTGTTTGAGGGGATTGATCCTGATCGCGTGATCATGACCTACTCATCAATCATTGACGAGCACGGTCGTACCGCCTACAAACGTTTTCATTCCAAAGTAATGACCATTGACGATCAGTACCTGGTGATTGGCTCGTCGAACTTAAGTAACCGGTCCATGGCGCTGGATACTGAAGTCGATACAATTTACTTTGGCAACACACCGCACAATAAGCAGCAAATTGCTCGTGTTCGTGATGATCTGTTAGCCGAACACAGTGGCCGCGAAGTCGCGCAGACGGCCGAACTCACTCAATCAGACAGACCTGCGCGCGCCATTATGGAAGGGCAACTGGCGCACGGCTATATGCTCACCCAGGTCAATGATGAGGTTTTCACCGAGCCTTCATCCGATAACCTGTTTCGTACTTTGTCAGACCCGGAGGAACCGCTTATGGCAGTACCCACGCTGGAAGGAAACTCTGTTCCCGTGAAAAACCCGCGACGCCGCACAGTCATGATAGGTATTGGTGTTTTCGTGATCGCCGTGCTGGGGGGCCTGATGTTCTGGGCCAGTCAGTCAATCCCGTGGCTCAGCGCAGAAAGTATCGATGCGTTTCTGAAAGAAAGCCGAGGTACCTACTTCGCATTACCAACGGTGTTGCTGGCCTATTTTGTAGCCGGGCTCCTGTTTTTCCCGGTTACCGTATTGTCTATTGCGGTAGCAGCAGTGTTTGGTCCGGTGTGGGGTCCGATATATGGAATAATGGGTGCGTTACTGAGCTCCGCCACGCTATTTGGTATCGGTAAACTGCTGGGTAATGCAGGACTCAAAAAGGTTGGAGGACCGAAAGTCGAGGCGGTGGATCAAAAGTTAAAACGCAGTGGGATTGTCGGGGTAGCCGCTATTCGCATGATCCCGATTGCCCCTTTCAGTCTGGTTAACCTGGTTGCTGGTATATCCTCTATTGGTATATTCCAATTTTTGATGGGTACGTTTCTTGGCATGTTTCCACCAATGATTGCCAAAGGACTGGTAGGTGACTCCCTGACAAAAATATTTCAGAACCCATCTCCCGAGACCATTTCTTACCTGGTGGGCGGCATTGTGCTGTGGGGCATAATGATTTGGGCGTCGCAGAAATTCGCTTACTGGTATCAGGAGCGTAAAGAGAAAGCGAGAGCTGAAGCGGAAGAATGTGCCGCATAATCAGTTATAACATCCACAGTGGTGTAGGCAACGATAAAAAGCACGACTACCGCCGGATTGGTCAGTACCTTGCCAAACGCAATGCTGACGTGGTGCTGTTGCAGGAAATGGACACCAGACCGGCATCGCGCACCACAGCGCAGGACATCGAGGATATCTGTGCCTCTGGCACATTTACACTGGTGAAGTCACCGGCGCTGAATGAGTCAACAGGGTGGTATGGCAACGCGGTGCTAACCCGCTTTCCGGTGCTCAGCAACGAGACCCTGGATGTTAGCCAGGACGGGTTTCAGCCACGCAATATTCAGACCGTGGAGGTGAAGACCCCCAGCGGCCCGTTAACCGTTGTGAATACGCACAAGGGGCTTAAAAAACGCGAGCGTCGCACACAGTTTGCGCTGTTGCATGAATATATCGCCAAGCGCCTGGCAGACCAGCCTACGCCGCTACTTCTGGCCGGTGACTTCAATGAATGGCAGTTCTTTACCTCTGCTTTCAGAAAGCTCGATGCAACGCTCAACCAACACAAGATTGGGGCAACTTTTCCGAGCCGGTTTCCTTTATTCGCGCTGGATCGCGTGTGGACAACGGAT
>CAZDUT010000074.1:0-12662 GCA_964508695.1 uncultured Alteromonas sp. | reverse complement strand
CGCGTTAAGAAGATCATTGTTGAACAACTTGGCGTGAAAGAAGAAGAAGTAAAACCAGAAGCTTCATTCGTTGACGATTTAGGCGCGGACTCACTTGACACCGTAGAACTGGTAATGGCGTTGGAAGAAGAGTTTGACACTGAAATCCCTGATGAAGAAGCAGAGAAAATTACTACTGTTCAGTCAGCCATTGACTACATCAATGCGAACAAAGACGCATAAGTAATTTGCTATACAAACGGCTCCCTGAGGGGCCGTTTTCTTTATTCCCCCCTGAATAGTTCCAATGCGAGGGCTTGATGTGACAAAACGTCGCGTAGTGGTTACTGGTCTTGGCATGCTTTCTCCTCTTGGTTTAGATTCTGCGTCTACCTGGCGTCGAGTACTTGCGGGCGAAAGCGGCATTGGTGATATCACCCATTTTGACTGCAGTAACTATTCGACTCGTTTTGCCGGGCAAATCAATGATTTTGACCCGCAAAACTATATAGATAAAAAAGAAACCAAAAAAATGGACCGGTTTATCCAGTTTGGCGTAGCCGCGGGTAAACAGGCGCTGGCCGATTCAGGTCTGGCGGTAACCAAAGACAATGCGCACCGAGTAGGTGTAGCGATTGGCTCTGGTATTGGCGGACTACAGCTGATTGAACAGAATCATGAAAAGCTGCTCAACAGCGGACCGAAGCGCGTCTCACCATTTTTTGTGCCTTCTACGATCACCAATATGATTTCAGGCTTCCTGTCGATCATGGAGGGGTTGAAAGGCCCTAACCTGAATGTTGTAACAGCCTGTACGACAGGCGTACACAATATCGGTCTGGCGGCGCGCACTATTGCCTACGGCGATGCCGATGCCATGCTGGCAGGTGGTGCTGAAGCTTCTATCACACAACTGGGTGTGGCTGGGTTTGCAGCTGCCCGTGCGTTATCCTCGCGCAACGATGATCCCAAAGCGGCCAGTCGTCCCTGGGACAAAGACCGTGATGGTTTTGTGATGGGAGAAGGTGCGGGTGTCATCATGCTTGAAGAGTACGAGTCAGCGAAAGCTCGCGGTGCCACCATTTATGCCGAGCTGATTGGTTTTGGCATGAGCGGTGACGCTTATCACATGACATCGCCTCCTGAAGATGGTGAAGGTGCGGCGGCAGCGATGCAAAATGCTCTGCGCGATGCCGGCATCGACCAGGCAGATGTTGGCTATGTGAATGCTCACGGTACATCCACCCCGGCTGGCGATGTGGCAGAGGTTGCGGCGATTAAGCGCGTTTTTGGCGAGCACGCCAAATCGATGCTGGTGAGCTCAACCAAGTCCATGACCGGACACCTGTTAGGGGCAGCAGGGTCGGTAGAAGCTATTTTCACGATTCTGGCACTGAGGGATAAAATGGCGCCACCCACCATTAACCTGGATGAGCCAGGGGAGGGGTGTGATCTGGATTTTGTTGCGCATAAAGCAAAAGCGTTTTCTGAAGCAATTGCCTTGTGTAACTCTTTCGGATTCGGTGGCACGAACGGCTCGCTGATATTTAAGCGGCCTGATGCCTGAGAATCATACGGGTCAACCATGAAAAAGGCAGCCGATGGCTGCCTTTCTTGTTTGTACAGGGTGGCTTGATATACTCTTCGCAGATCAACCTTTGACAGACTGACAATTGGCGCTAATGACAGACACGGTAACTGATACGTTTTCCCACGGCTTTAGTATTGCTGATCGTGCGGCGAATTATGGCGATGGTGTATTTACCACCATGCAGCTCGAAGCGGGGAGCGTGGCCTTGTTAGCGCAACACGTTAGCCGGCTGAAGCACGATGCCGGTAAACTGGGTATAAACGTCAGTGCGCAGAGTTTGCATCATGCTATTAGCAATGCGGCCAGGCAGTATCAGCACGGCGTGCTGAAATGTGTGGTTTCTGCAGGTGAAGGGGGGCGGGGGTATGCCCGCGCAACCCAGGTTCAGCCGTCGCTTCACGTTAGCCATCATTCATTACCCGGTCATTATGCACACATGAGACAACAGGGAATGTCGCTGTCTGTCGCGCAAACGCGGCTAGCTGTGCAGCCAGTATTGGCCGGCCTGAAACACCTTAATCGCCTCGAACAGGTGTTGATAAAACAGGAGCTTGTCGGGTCAGAGGCAGATGACGCGCTGGTATGTGATTATCAGGGCAGGCTCATTGAAGCCTCTGCTGCTAATGTCTTCTGGTCTCATCAGGGACGTTGGTTTACTCCGTCCCTTAACGGGTGTGGGGTAAGCGGCGTTATGCGCGGATTTGTCATGGAGTGGATGCGAATACGGGGCATGAATGTTGAAGTCGGCGATTTCACCCCCGCTGACTGTGCAAGGGCTGACAGCGTGATGCTGACCAATGCTCTGATGGGCCTGATGCCAGTAAAACGTCTGATGCTTGAGGGGGCATCCTACACATTTTCAATCAACACTATTATTGAGCTTCGCCAGTCAATGGATAGTCACTACAGGGAAAGTTATGCGTAAAGTTGTCGCACTCATTGTTATCCTTGGTTTAATGGCGCTTACGGCATGGGCCGGGCTAGCCTATCTGCACACGCAGATGGCCAAGCCGCTTAAGGTTGAGACGCCTGTCATCTATGAAGTAAAAGCCGGCGACAGCGCATCTGTGCTCATCCGCGACTTTGACACAAAGGGTTACCTGCCAACTTCTCTGTTCACCAACCGGATTTGGCTTAAGTTTTTTGCCGGTGATACAGCGATAAAAGCGGGAACGTATCAGTTGAGTCATGAATACAGTCTGCCCGAAATTATTCGTAGGATGGCAGCGGGGGAAGAGTACCAGTTTGATGTCGGTCTGATTGAGGGCCTGACGTTGGCGCAGTGGCTGACCATCTTGCAGTCGCACTCAGCAATTACCTATGACATAAATGCCGAAACTCTCAATACCTTAATGAAACAATGGCCTTATGCGCCATCACAGGGACTGAGAAACGCGGAAGGTCTGTTTCTGGCTGACACGTATTACTTTACGCAAGGTACGTTGGCCTCGGTTATTCTTAAGCGTGCAATGGATGCGATGGCGGAGTATCTCAATACTGCGTGGCTGCAACGTGACAGCGGATCACCGGTATCAGACCCGTATGAGGCCCTGATCCTGGCCTCAATTATCGAAAAAGAAACAGCCGTGGAGGCTGAACGCCCCCATATTGCCGGCGTATTTACCAATCGCATTAATAAAAACATGCGGTTACAAACAGACCCCACCGTTATCTACGGGCTGGGTGAAAACTTTGACGGTAACCTGACCCGCGCCCACTTAAAAGGCAAGACACCGTATAACACCTATGTCATAAGGGGGCTGCCGCCGACACCTATTGCGATGGCCGGCCGCGCAGCAATTGACGCGGCACTTCACCCGTTGCCTACCGATGATTTATACTTCGTGTCCCGGGGGGACGGCAGTCATAAGTTCTCGGCAACCCTCGAGGAGCACAATCAGGCCGTGTATGAATTTCAGATAAAACCCAATCAGAAAAAATGAGTATGTCCGGAAAATTTATAGTAGTCGAAGGCCTCGAAGGGGCCGGTAAAAGTTCGGTGATCTCTCTGATTGTCGATAAGTTGAAGGTAAGTGGTAAGCCGGTACAGCAAACCCGCGAACCCGGCGGTACGCCGATGGCAGAGGCGATCCGCGATTGTGTAAAACAAAACTGGCAGGAAACGGTCGCCGAGGAAACCGAGCTGATGCTGATGTATGCGGCGCGCGTTCAATTACTTGAAAACCGTATTCGTCCGGCCCTGGCAAACGGCGAATGGGTGGTTGGGGACCGTCATGATCTGTCGTCCCAGGCCTATCAGGGGGGCGGTCGTGGCATTAATGCCAATACGATGGCGCAGTTGAAGGCCGTCGCGCTGAAGGGCTTTGCGCCCGATTTAACCCTGTTATTAGATGTCGATCCGGAAGTGGGGCTTGAACGCGCCCGCGGGCGTGGTGAGCTTGATCGTATTGAGCAGGCCGGACTGGCCTTTTTTCACCGCACCCGGGCGCGGTATCTGGAACTGGCTGCCCAGGATGACAGTATTGTGGTTATTGACGCAATGCAGAGTATGGCGCAGGTACATGCGGACGTAAGCGCCAAAATTGCTGAGTTTGTGCGCTGATGTTACCTTGGTTTCAATCACACTTTGACCAGCTGACAGCGCGTTTTCTGGCTTCCCGCCTGCACCATGCGCTGTTGCTCGCTGGGCCTGCCGGTATCGGTAAAGCGCAACTGGCGCAGGATTTCTCCAACATGTTGCTTTGCAAGCAGGCCTCGTCGGTTGGCGCGTGCGGTAAATGCCAGAGCTGTCAGTTATTTGTAGCCAACACGCACCCTGATTTCCATGTATTGCAAAGTGACAAACAACTCGGCGTGGACGCTATTCGGGAAGGGATCGCCAAACTGGACGCCACAGCGCAGATGAGCCACAACAAGGTTCTGCTGATTAAAGGCGCAGACAGCATGACTGAATCAGCCTCCAATGCGTTGCTAAAAACCCTCGAAGAGCCAACTGATAATACATTCATTATACTGCTGACGGATAAAGTGCAGCGTTTACTGCCTACCATTCTGAGTCGTTGTGAAAAACATAAACTGGGAGTGCCGCCGGTCGCGCAAAGCCTTAGCTGGCTGCACAGTCAGGGACATGAAGAGGTTGACGAAGCGCTACTTGAAGCGTACGGTTTTGCACCACTGCGCACGCTGGCAGCGGTTAGCGAGGCTGATAAGTTTTCATTCAGAGACTTTTCCGATGGTTTTGCACAGCTAATGCAGGGAAACGCATCGGCGCTGTCACTGGCCAACAAATGGCAGGACAAAGCCAGCCAGATTGTGACCTGGTGTCAGCAACATGCGTACAAAGACTATTGTCGTAGCCAGCAGCGCCAGGATTTTGAGCGCTTTACGCGTTGTCAGCAGGCCATACAGTCGTTGCAACACCCAGGGATAAACAAAGCTGTAGTGTTGTGCAGCGTCCTTGAGCAATTCGCTGCAGCCTGAGAAGTAAATTGACGAATTATAAAGGTGCCCCTTGTTTGTAGATTCTCATTGTCATTTAGACCGCTTAAAACAATCTGACGACGAACTGGCGCAGACGCTGGATTTTGCCCGGACCCGCGGGGTGGAGCATTTCTTATGCGTGGCAGTGTCAGTAAAGGATTACGACAGCATGCTGGATGCGGTTAAAGCATTCGACGATGTGTCTGTATCCTGTGGCGTTCATCCACTGCATCAGGAAGACGCCTGCGGCTATGATGAATTACTGGAAAAAGCACAGCGACCCGAGGTGGTGGCGATTGGTGAAACCGGTCTTGATTATTATTACAGCGAAGATACGCAGGCGGTGCAACGTCAGTCATTCATCGATCATATTCGCGTTGCGAACGAACTTAACAAGCCTTTGATTATCCATACCCGGGATGCCCGTGAAGACACGCTTTCCTTGTTGCGCGAACATAAAGCAGCGCACACCAAAGGGGTGTTACACTGTTTTACCGAGTCGCTGGAAATGGCTGAGGCGGCAATGGAACTGGACTTTTATATTTCTCTATCCGGTATAGTTACTTTCCAGTCAGCCAAAGCGCTTCGTGAGGTTGCAAAGGCAATCCCGCTTGATCGCCTGTTAATTGAAACCGACTCGCCCTGGCTGGCTCCTGTGCCACACCGTGGCAAGCAGAATCAGCCCGGTTACGTGGTGGAGGTCGCAGAATTTATTGCAGAGCTGAAAGGTATCAGTGTCGAAGAATTGGCCACACGTACAACTGAAAACTTTTATACCCTGTTTTCACTCACGCAAAGGCCTGGTGCAGCGTAGTGGCAACGTGGCTGCAGCTACTGACTAAAAGTCTGCATAAGACGCGCAGCCAGCCTGAGAGCAGGTATTTTCAGTTGGCCACGCTGGATAGTGCCGGAATGCCCCGGTGCCGTACGGTGGTATTTCGCGGACTGGTAGAGGATGCGGCATTGAGCATTATCTGTGATACCCGCAGTGAAAAGTGGCCACAACTCAAGCATGATAAGCAGGCTGAAATTTGTTGGTACTTTACAAAAACACGGGAGCAATATCGCTTTACCACCCAATGCCGGTTATTTGATGCAGAGCGGGATAGTGATTTCATCAGGCAGTATTGGCAGAAACTTTCCGATGCCGGAAAAAAGCAATTTTTTTGGGGGACACCCGGTATGCCACGTGATCCCGAACAGCCGCTTAAGGCGGCTGGCGATTTTGCACATCCTCCCGGGCATTTTGGCGTTCTGCTTTTTGACATCAGTGCGGTAGACTACCTCAACCTGCGTGGTAATCCTCAGCAACGCGAGAAACATTTCATCGATGGTTCAGGGCAGTGGGTGAGTGAGCCTGTTATTCCCTAGAACCTATCTAACAGGCACGGAAGCGATAAAGGCTAAATGAAATTCCTCGGTATGGTATTGGTGGTGTGGGGGCTGGCTGGCTGTGCCACGAAACCCACAGTATATTTGTACGCCCGTTACTTGCCGCAGGAGAAGGTTGCAGAACTTACTCATGCGTTTGAAAATCAACAATTAAACGTCAAAGTAAACAGATTTAATCCGCCTACCAGGGTAAGCAGTAATACACTGCTCTATTCGCTGCTATTGCAGGATGTGAATACCATCGGGCAAGTCTCTGATATCGTCGCCCGGCATGGCTACGATATTAAGTACGAGCAGGCACTGGAGGCTGGTAATCACTGGTATACCAAGAACTCGCTGGCACTGTTTTTGTTCCCCGCCGATCATCACCGCATTGTTAAGGTCGATCTTGTCGGCCACTATGAATTATCTGGTTGTGACGGGAAAATGAATATGCAGCTCAGCGCTGATGGCAGTTTTACGCTGACCGGACAGGACGCTAAAGGCCTGCGCGCGACGATGAAACACGGCACCTGGCATTACCGTCAGCATCCTGTTGTCGAGCTACGTCCGCAGGAGGGGGAGAGCGCATACAGTTATTTTATGTTGTCCTACAATCAGACTCAGGATCAGATCAGCCCGCTAACTTATACGTATCTCACGCCTCTTCAGGCGCGTTTTGTCGGCGATGGCTGCACGTTTATAACAGCAATCAGGCACCAATTATGATTCACCAGCAATTTGATCGTGACTTCACCCGGCAGCTGTTTGAGCAGGCCGTAAAAAGCCCTCGACGCCGTGCACACCACAATGTTCACGAAAGCTATAACGAGGCTGTGCAGCGGCTGTACGTCGCCATGATGCCAGACTCTTACGTTCGCCCGCATCGTCATACCGATCCCAGCAAGTGGGAGTTTTTTATGGTGGTTGAAGGAAAAATTACCGTACTGATCTTTGACGATCATGGGACAGTTACGAATAAAGTTGAGCTTAGTGCTGGCGGGGACTGTTTTGGCCTGCAAATACCGCCTGGCACCTGGCACGCCACGTTTTGCCAAGAACCTGTGGTATTTTTTGAGGTGAAACAAGGACCATACCTTGTGGAAGCCGATAAAAATTTCGCTGGCTGGGCGCCTGCGGAAAACGACCATGAGGTTGCAGACTTTCTGGATCGTCTCAAGCACACCGAGGTTGGTGAGCGGGCGTGAACAATGTGATTGAATCATCCAGGCGACGTTAGCGCGAGGCATTTATGGCGAGCGCTGACAACAGGCCGAGCGATGTGTTACGGCTGTGTATTACCAGTATGCTGTTGAATAAACGCCCGGATATCTTTTGCAACAGGTAAGTCGTCTGGGTTGGCCCAGCTAAGCGCGGCCACAGTACCTGCGTGTCCGCCTTCTTCATACAAAAAGGTTTGCACCTGACCGTTCTTCTCAGTGATACGTGCCTTAAGCCTTTCAAGGTTTCGTCGGTGAACTGTATCGTCATTGAGCGTATACATGAGTGCAAAGGGGGGCTCTTGACCGTCAATGTAGTGTGAGACTACCATTTTCGGATAACGCTCAGGGGGACCGAAAATTTCCTTCAAATCTTCTGCTTCGGGGGTGAAATCATAGGGCCCCGCCATACCTATAAACCCATTTATGGCACCGGGATCGCCGCCCTCAGCGATGAGGTAATCTTCATTTGCAACCACCAGAGCGCCAATGTGCGCGCCCGAAGAGTGCCCACTGACAAATAAGATATCGCTGCCGCCGTATGCACGAATGTTTGACTGCACCCAGGTGACGGCCTTAGCGGCGTCCTCAACAAATGTCGGAAACTTTACGTCAGGATAAAGCCGGGTGTTCGGTAATACGGCAACATACCCCATCGACGCAAGCTTGGTGCCGACAAACTCATACTGACTTTTATCGCCGAAGGTCCAGCGTCCACCATGGAAAAAAATCACTACCGGTGCACGAGAAGTGGCCGCCTGGTCTGGAACATAAATATCCAGCGTCTGTCGGTTAAGTGGTCCGTACGCAATATCTTCGTTAATGTCGCCCTCAAAAGTGAGGGTCGCAGTATTTGCAGTGGCAAACATCAGTTGGCTGCAACCATTAAGTGCACAAGCGCAGCAAATAAGCAGGAGTATGGATTTCATAGAGTATGATTACTGGTGGAAAATATGAATGGTTCAGTGGCAGGCACACCTTTGTCTGCGTAGCTCAGTGGTATTCATTCAGTCAGGAAAAGTAGTTATGCTGCATGCTGGTGCGCATAACGTCGGGAAGCGAAAATGAAAAAAGGATTAATTTATACGCCACTTTTACTGCTTGTCGCGCTCGGGCTGGTTGCATGTGGTGAGCAAAAGCAAGTAAACGAAATGCAAGCAGTTGCACAACTCAAAACTCATATCGATACCTTGTACCGCCAGGACAAGTTCTCGGGTACGGTCCTGATAGCCAAAGATAAAGATATCCTGCTGCATTACTCCCGGGGGAATATGGATATCGCGACCGGCGATGCACTGACCGGTGGCGAAAAGTTCCGCCTCGGCTCTCTGAACAAGATGTTCACTGCCGTGGCTATCATGATGTTGGCAGAGTCGGGCGATCTTTCTCTGGATGACACGCTGGATAATTACTTGCCTGACTTTGAAAATCAAACCATCGCAAAAAATACCACCATTCGTCATCTTCTGACCCATTCAGGGGGAACAGGTGACATATTCGGCCCCCTGTACGAAAAGCATAAACAGCAGCTAAAAACGCATCAGGACTATGTGGAGTTGCTCGAGGCTCGTGAGGCAACCCACTCGCCAGGCGATGCCTTCCGCTACTCAAATTTTGGTTATATTTTACTGGGTCGGATTATTGAAGTTGCGTCTGAGCAAAGTTACTACACATTTCTCCAACGTAACCTATTTACGCCAGCAGGAATGCAAGACACAGGGTTTGAACCTGAAACTGTGCATGTTGCGGACCTGACGGAGGGCTATATGCAACAGCAAGGTCAATGGGTGAGTAATCATTCAACCTTACCGTGGCGGGGCACCGCCGCTGGTGGTGGCTACTCTACGGCGATGGATTTATTGCGGTTTGTCTTTGCGTTACGAGAAGGCAGGCTTATTAGCCCGTCCATGCTGAAAGAAGCGTCCAGCAAGCAAGTTGCCATGGGCGATGCGGCCTATGGTTTTGGAATGGGGGTGTTCGGTGACGGGCCAACTCGCTTTTACGGACACAATGGCGGTGCGCCAGGTATGAGTAGTTGGTTATCAGTTTATCCGAACACAGGTTATACGGTGATTGTGCTGAGTAATTACGATCCGCCTGTGGCAGATGAAGTACAGAGTATCTTCAGCGAGCAAATACCTTTTGATTAGATTCTGGTACACCATACCTACATCAACCACTATGCGGGATTGGCGGTTTACGCCCCGCCAAGCGGAGGCGTGGAAGGGCAAGATGGTGTTCGATGCTCCACATTAAATTTGTACAATATTTGAGCTGGTCGAAAGGTGACCTCGTAGGCTACTTCAGGTTCAAACACCTGAAAGTCATAAATATTAGGCCTAATTGAGGAGCGAATTATGAAGAAAGTACTGATTGGCGCAGCAGCGGGTGCAGCGTTACTATGCCAGGGAACGGCGCTTGCAACACCTATTATGAGCGGGCAGACGAACGTGCAGGTGACGGCACCATTGGCCGCCCTTGGCATTACACCATCACTGCTGGAAGGGTCATTAGTCTCCGGTGATCCGCTTACGCTGGGATTTGATATCACTGGCGGTGATTTAGATTTTAACACCCTTGCCGGTACCATCGAACACATGGGCGCAAGCATCAGCCTGACCGGCGACATGGGCAATGATGACGATAGCGATGATGTCACGGTGGTACTGAGTGATTTTCTCATCAATACCAGTACTGCAATTCTGTCTGCTGATGTCAATGGTGGCGGTATGGTTGATTTATTCAGCCTGGATGTCACGGGTCTGGATGCCGCAGCGATCACTGATCTGTCAAATCCGCAAATTTCGCTAATCTTCCTTGATGATGCCAGCGATCTGCTCGAAGACACGTTTGATCTGCAAGGAGGTACACTGCTAGGTGCGCAGTTTGGTCTCGCAGCAACAGCGCCAATGCCTGCGCAAACAGCGGTACCGGAACCTGCTCTATTAAGTGCGCTGGCCGGTAGCTTCTTCGGCATGGCGATGTACAGACGCCGCAGCAAGCGATAAGTAGCGTAACACGCAGGCTTCAGTTGTTGTCTCAGGAAGGGCCTGTATTATCCGTCTTACCTAAAGCGCTGAGCCTTTGCAGCGTCCCCTTTTTTCACTCGGATAAGTGCTTTGCCAAGCATCAGTGTGGGTTGGCAATTAATTCATCAACCTGTGGTCGCCGATTGTCGTCCTATACAGGGGCAGCGTTATCGGTGAAGCGTTCATGGCAAGGTTCGGTGAAATGATTAACCCTTTTACTCAAAAAAGGTGATTTGAATTCCGGCAATGCGGTTAAAAGACGATTTTTTACCGCACACTTAATGCTTCTGCTAAAAGTAAGGTTTCGACTGACAAAAAAACGCGGGCTAATGCCCGCGTTTGTGTCATTAAAGGGGGAGGGCTATGAGGTTACCAGCCACACTGACGTCCCTGGTTTTGCTTATCCAGCCAGTCTTTTAACGGCTGGAAATAATCCTGAATGGTGCTGGCATCCATTTGCTTACTGCCTGTTAGCGTTTCCAGCGCATTCTGCCACGGTTCACTCATGCCCATTTCAAGCATCTCATTGAGTGCTTTTCCGGCCTTTTCACTGCCGTAAATAGAGCATCGGTTAAGCGGCCCGGTATCACCGGCAATTTCACACAACGACTTATGGAACTGAAATTGCAGAATGTGGGCGAGGAAATAGCGCGTGTACGGTACGTTGGCCGGAACGTGATACTTCGCCCCCGGATCGAAGGCATCTGCAGGACGCTCAACCGGTGCCATTACACCCTGATACTTGTTACGCAGCTCCCACCAAACCTCGTTATAGTTTTCAGGGGTAACTTCGCCTGAGAGTACTTTCCAGCGCCACTGGTCAACCATGAGTCCAAACGGGATAAAGGCAATTTTATCCAGTGCAACCTGCATCAGCATACCTATATCGTTGGAAGCATCCGGAATGTCGTCAATCAGACCAATTTGCTTAAGGTATTTGGGCGTTATGGACAGCGCGATAGTATCGCCGATGGCTTCGTGGAAGCCATCATTGGCTGAGCCGCGATAGAGCAACGGCTGCTGATTGTAAGCGCGCTGGTAGTAGTTGTGCCCCAGTTCATGGTGAATTACGTTGAACTCTTCACCGGTCTTCTGAATACACATCTTGATGCGCAGGTCATCTTTGTCGTCGAGATTCCAGGCTGACGCATGACACTGAACATCGCGGCCTTCCGGTTTCTGGAACATGGAGCGCTCCCAGAAGGTTTCCGGAAGCTCCTCAAAGCCAAGTGATGAGAAAAACGACTCAGCCTGTTTTACCATTTTGATCTCATCGTAATTCTGCGCTTTCAGTGCAGCCGTGACATCCGGTACTGTCATTTCCTGTTCGGGCTTAACGATGTCGTAAATATTGCCCCAGGTCTGCGCCCACATATTACCCAGCAGGTGTGCAGGTATCGGCTGATCCTGTGGCACAAGATCATTGCCATAATGCTCTCCAAGCTTTGCGCGCACGTGACAATGCAGCGCTTCATAGAAAGGCTCGACCTGGCTCCAGAGGCGGTCCAGTTCCTTAGGAAATGCTTCAGCAGGCATATCGTACTGACCACGCCACAGTTCTGAGACGTTTTCAAAACCCAGTTCCTGAGCGCCTTCATTTGCCAGCGCCACTTGCTCGGCGTACAGATCTTTCATAGGCACTGACACTTCCCGCCAGCCTTTCCAGTACTCTAACAGCAGATCGGCGTCGCGAGAGGTTGCCATTTCGCCGCTCATTTCAACCAGGCTGATGCAATCATCGTCCGTGCGGCAATAGGAGCCTGAGCCGTACATGCCGTCCAGTTCAGAGCTAATCTTTGCCAGGCGCTCTGACTTTTCCGGATCTGCCGGTGGTGGCATGGTCAGGCTGTTTTTCAGTAAGTCGAGTTTGCGGCGTGTATCGGCATCAACCTCAACATCATTGAATTTAGCGGCCTCCTTGGCGTACATGGCAACCTTGGTTGAGAGCTGCTCACCCATATAAGCACTGACGGCCTGAGTATCATAATTGATAAACGTCGCATAGCTCCACTGGGCGTGTGCTGCCGGAAC
>CAZDUT010000073.1:12428-12737 GCA_964508695.1 uncultured Alteromonas sp. | reverse complement strand
TATTGGACTGTTGGGAACAGTAACTGGAATGATTAGTGTTTTTGAGACAATGGCAACACAGGGTACCAGTAATGCCCGCCTTATGGCTGGTGGTATCTCAATGGCAACAATCCCGACAATGGCGGGAATGGTTGCGGCGCTGTCAGGACTGTTCATCAGTTCACGTCTCGAAGCGAAAGTGAAGCTGGCAAGAGAAGGCTTAGTCGATAGCCTGCCACATCATTAGAGAGAGAGATTATGGCTCGTAAAGTCAGAACCGAGGAAGAAGATGCACAGATAGACATGACGCCCATGCTGGATATCGTGTTT
>CAZDUT010000073.1:0-12418 GCA_964508695.1 uncultured Alteromonas sp. | reverse complement strand
GCTAATCTTCTTTATCGTCACCACCGTTTTCGTTAAGGAAGCGGGGATTGAAATTAATAAGCCAGACGCGAGCCAGGCGGTCCTTCACAAAAATGCCAACATTTTCATCGCTGTTACTGAAGACGGCAATGTATGGATGGATAAGCGTGAAGTATCTCCGGACAGCGTTCGGGCAAATCTAGAACGACTGCTGACGGAACAGCCGACCGATTACGTGATCATCCAGGCCGACGTGAAAGCGAAACATGGCATCGTGGTTGAAATCATGGATCAGGTTAAAGCTGCCGGCGTCGATCGTGTATCAGTAGCAGCAAGGGGTTAAGATGGCACGTTTTATTGTATCTATTCTGTTAGGTGCTGGTGTTGCATTTGCCTTGTTCGTCCTGATGGCGACGCTTATTGAGAACTCCTCAAGACCGGCAGATGAAGTACCCGAAGCACCGGTGATTGATATTGTCATGCAGGAACCGGAGCCGGACACGCAGACTCGTCAGCGTACTCCGCCTCCGCCACCGCCTCCACCACAGCAACCGCCGAAGATGCAGCCAGTAGAAGCTGACGCTACCGACCCGGATGCGAGTGGTTTCAATATGGACGTACCCAGCATCGACACCGGTGGTGTGGGCGTCAATATTGGCGCAGTAGGCGCAATGCAGCGCGATGGTGAAGCGACACCTATCGTTCGAATCGATCCAAAGTATCCGCCTGAAGCTGCCCGTGACGGCAAAGAAGGTTGGGTTAAGTTGTCTTTCACCATCAACGAAGTGGGTGGCGTTGAAGACATCGAAGTTATCGATTCGGAGCCGAAACGGGTATTTGACCGTGAAGCTCGTCGCGCGCTGCGTAAGTGGAAGTACAAGCCTAAAGTTGTTGAAGGCAAGGCTGTTAAGCAAACAGACATGTTTGTTCAACTCGACTTTAAACTGGAGCAATGATCATGATGAAAACATTCAAAATGTCAGCAATTGCTTTAGTAATAGGCGTTGGTGCGGTTACAGCCGCGCCGGCTATGGCACAGTCGTCGTCGGCAATTGTTTGTCCTGGTTATGAAAAGGGTAAAACAACGCTGGTGGGTGAGCGTACAGGTAAGAAAGTGCAAAAAGCCTTTGAAGCGTATAACGAAGATAAGGTTGATGAAGCGCTGGAAATTCTGTTCGACATCGAACCCTCTGATGACTTTGACAAGGCGTACGTAGGCCGGTTTATCGGTAACCTGCTTGCTGCTCGTGAGGGCGAAGGCCAAAAAGCACTTGGTTATCTTACGGACTCTGTCCAGCCGAAGGTACTTAATGACACCGAACATGCTCAAACACTCAAGCTAATTGGTGATTTGAGCATGCAGGAAGAGAAGTATACCGACGCAATTGGCTGGTATGAAAAGTGGATGGATTTCACCTGTAAGGAAGATGCGCAGGTGTACACGCGTATGGCGCAGGCTTATTACGAAACCAAACAGCTGGAAAAGATGATTGAACCAGCTGACAAAGCGATTGCTTTGCTGGAAAAGCCTGATAAAAACCCGTACGTCCTTAAGATGACATCCTATTACGAAAGGAAGATGTATCCGGAAACCGTTGAGGTTGCAGAGACATTGGTACAAATGTTCCCTGAAAACCGCCAGTGGTGGATACGTTTAGGCTTCTTTTACATGCTGGTAGAAGACTACAAGCTGGCACTGTCAACATTTGACATGGCGTATTTGCAGAACTTTCTGGAAAAAGAAAGTGAGGTAAAAACACTTAGCAAACTGTATGCCACGAACGGTATGCCTTGGCGTGCGGCACGTATCCTTGAGGAGCATGTAGAGTCTGGCTTACTTGAAGAAGATGAAGATCTGTTGGCAAGTATTGCTAACTCTTATCATCAGGCCAAGCATTATAAGACTGCTGCGAGTTATTACGGAAAGGCGGCACAAAAGTCGTCGGATCCCGAACATTACCGTAAGCAGGGTACGTTATTGCTTGTCGCTCAGGACTACGACGGTGCAATAAAAGCACTTAAGCAGGCTCTGCAGCGAGGTGCCGAGTCACCAGCGACTATTCACTTCTCGTTAATGGAAGCGAATTTCTACGCGGGTAACTTCAAGGAAGCCTATCGTCACGTTCAGGAAGCCAAGAAAGATCGCGCTGTGCGCCGTAACGCGGTGGCATGGGAACCTTACATTAAGGAAAAAGCGAAAAATCGCGGCATCGAAATCTAGTCAAAAGCCTCCGAAAGGGGGCTTTTTTGTATCAGTCTATCCGACTAACCTCTAAGGCTAAAAGATAGTTCTTCACTGCGGCACGCAGAACCAGTGTGGCTGCTTGTTTACCCTTCAGACCAAGGTGTTGCGCGACGGCGCTAAGCGATACATCATCCGCGAGGTGTGCCAGTTCGATATTATCCGCGCTATATTTGAAGTACAGCCAGGCTGCGCCGAGGTGGTCGAAACTTCGCAGTGTCGACGAAAACTGTTTAAGTCGCGTTAACATCACGTCCCGACAGAACCTGTCTTCGGTAGAGTGGGGTGCGTTAAGGTTGCTGACAGGGATCTGTAGAGAGTCATACACAAACAATCGGCGCAAGCCCATCATGAAACGCACCAGTCTGTCACTGACTGGCATGAGCACTAACGCACTGCGCTCGCCACTTGCTTTATCAGTCCGAAGACCTTTCGCGACCTGTTCAAAGCCGTTGGTTTGCCAGAAGTTAAGCAGTTTGCGGGTAGACCCGAATGAGCTTATCAGGCCGTCTGTTTTCTCAGTCCGGGCCAATTCCCTGATAATTTCCAGGCAGCGACCGCCAATACCCTGTGACTGCAATGGCGGCGCCACGGCAATACGGTTTATTCGCCAGTAATTGAGCTGCGCAAGTTCGGCGCAGGCTGCAGTTAATGCCAGGCGCTGCGCACCAAGATGCCCCCTGACGCGGCGTTTACCTGAACTTATATCGGCGCTAAGCGCCGAGAGTTTCTCGCCGCCCTCAATGGCAATAATCGCCACGCACGCAATACCGGCATCATTCTGGCCGATGACCAAAAACGTATCCGGGGCGTCCACTAGCCGCATAATGTCATCAGGGGTTGTTTGGTAATGTGCAGTTATCAGTAACTGAATCACAGCATAAAATTGCGATTCGCTTAACGCAGAAAAACGGGTCTTGTGCCAGTTTAACGACGCAGCTGTCGATACATTTCCTGGCTGACTCTCTGTGTGATTCATCAACAGGGCATCGTCGACAAACGCTTCAAGCGGGTCCCCGGGGAGCCAGCGGACCGGCGTTGAAAGACGCTGATGAGTTAACGGACGGGTCGATGCCAGAGCGGGTAAAAAGCGTGACAGAAACCCCTGACCACTTCCCTCATAGCCGTGGGTTGTGGTGGCAAGTACTAGTCTGTCGGCGTGATGTACGAGTTTGCGTAATACCGGTAACGGTAACGACGCCGCTTCATCAATAAATAAATACCGGTGTTTTGTACGGGTGAGGGACGGGCTGTCAGGCGCATGCCACTGCAAGTGCCCGCGACCTTCCGTCGCGGTTAGGAGTGGCGAACGCTTGCAGGCGAGTTTTCCCTGCGAATGGCGCTGAGCGATTTTAAAAAGGGCACCGGTATTGTGCGTGACCGGACTTGTCAGTTCGACACAATGCCCCTGTGTTATCAGTTCAGCGGCGAGTAGACCCAGTAATGCCGATTTGCCGCGACCACGGGGGGCTGTCAGCACGGCGCAATGATTAGCATGAGAGATAAACGCATTCACGGTAAAAAACGCTTCATACTGATCGGGAGTGGCAAACGGCGCAGGCGCCTTATCCTGCGTAATGCCAGCGCTGGCTAGCGGCAAATGCAGCCTGTCGCCGTGCCAGTGGGCAATCACGTTAGCATTCGAGGGCGACTGTAATTTAGCCTGTAAGCGCTGTAAATAGGGACTGTGGCTTAGCGAGAATCCGTGGGATAGAAAATGCGCATCCAGCACTGAATCAGATGCAGCCCAGCTGCTAAATTCAGGTGCCAGTACTATCAACCGCCCACCTTGTTTAATCGTACCTGCCAATGCCATAAAAGCACCCGGTCGGAAAGGGGCGTGGGCATCGAATACTGCGACATCGAACTCCTGTCCAAGCAGTTTGCGTGCGCCTGCAACGGTAAGCGTGTCCTGACAGTATTGAGAGGCGTCCCCAATCCAGCAGCGGGAAAAGTGCGCTGGCATGGAGGATAGCAGAAGCGCGGCGCGCTGGTGACACAGGTCTCTATCACCGCTTATTACCAAAAGCTGGCGATGGATGGGCGCGGAACCAGTGACCTGTCCGGCTTGTAACCATTCACTTATTGTTGCTACAGCCATCGCCTCGGTTATCCGGTATAATGAATACTAGTAAATGCAACGCCATGGCCTGTATCTCTGGCATAACTGGCACGTTGCGCATCTATAGTAACGATTAACGATGAGGAATTCGAATGCGTTTTCTGTCCCGCAGACTGGTAATGCCTAATGATCTTAATTACGCCGACTCACTTTTTGGTGGTCGGGCGCTGGAATGGATCGATGAAGAGTCTGCTATTTACGCTATCTGTCAGCTGGAAACCAATTGCCTGGTAACCAAACATATCGGGGAAATCAACTTCGAATCTCCCGCGATGCAGGGCGATATTGTCGAATTCGGGCTTGAAACCAAAGCTGTAGGGCGCACGTCGATCAAAGTGAGTTGCCTGGTACGTAACAAAGCGACCAAAAAAACCATCTGTCTGGCCGATGACATTGTGTTTGTAAAAGTGGACCCGGTAACACGACAGCCCGTAGCGCACGGTAAAACTATCGAGAGTCTCAAAGCGCAGACGGAAGAAGAAATTCGGCGACTGAACCTTATCCTTACCGAAAAAGAAGAGTAAGCAACAGCCTAGCGCTGTTTCCAGGCTGCCAGTGTGGTTACAACCGTTTCACGCTGGCCGTCTGTCAGGCTGTTTAACAAGTTATCGGCCGGCGCTGCCTGGCTGGCGCCTTGCAAGAGCTGCGTCATCGCAATATCGTGGCAGGTAAGTACAGCGTGTTTATCCTCTGAACCGTTTTCCTGCGAAAGCTCACACAATGCCCAGAGTTGTCTGTTTATGTCGCCCGACATCCCCCACTTAAGTAACATAATCGAAGAAGCGCCATACAGGCATACACCCAGCGTTTCTTTGACTTCAAACCGGAACTGATCAAAACCTTCGCAGCTTTGCCATAAGTTCATTACCCGGTGGGCAAAGACACAATCCTGATGAAACAACAATAAAAGTGACAGCAAGCCAAACAGCAGAACTGCGTCATTTTCATCGGGGGCAATAGACGCCGCAAGCCGTTCTGACAGCAACATGCAGTCAGTCAGCTGTTCGATATCGTGAAACAGGCTTTGTTCGGACAATTGTTGCTGGGCGGCAAACAGTACCGCCAGGTTTTTAATGTTCGCCAGACCGAGGTTTCGGCTCAGTGCCTGCTCCAATGTGTCAGGGGTGCGACCAAAGACTGCCCGGCTCGCTTTTGCCATCAGGTGTGCACGGAAAATCGGATCCTGCTCAATGATCGCAACCACATCCCGCAGTCGCATGGCATTGTCATCAAGGGCGAGAATGGATTGTACTGTTTTTGGCAATGGCGGCAGGGAGGTCACAATATCATTTAACTGATGATTTCCACGCTGAAATCGCAAACGGTTTCCTAACTGACGAAGTTGTCCGGGGGTAATCCCAGTGAACTCCTTATAGCTTCGGTCAAATGCGCGCCTGTCCGAAAAGCCAAGCTGCTCTGCGACATCCTGAGTTTTGTCGCCGGCGAGAAGGTGATGGGTGGCAAGATCATGGATCGCGCGCTTGAGTAGCTGACTAAAAGACACAGCCTCAAGCTTAAGCTGCTTTCTGACGACCGTTTCGCTCAGTCCCAGCTGTTCCGCCACCCCGGGCAACCTCAGGCGGGCAGGTTGCGCTGATGAATCAATGCACGCAGCAACGCGCTCGCGCATAGTATTGCCCTGGTGCGCCACCAGGGTTTTTAGAATCGCCTGCTGTAAGACTGGGTTTGCATGAAAGGACGTGACCAGACACCACTTTTTTTCTACAACAAGTTCGCATAGCTGGTCACATGGCGAGGTGCGCGAACATCCGGACTGCAGCAGCGGTAACATGGATTTTGGCAGCCGAGCGTGACTAAACGTAAATCGTCGCCCCGCCTGATAACGAAAAATGGTCAGCAGAATATAGGCGTAAAGCCCATCATCTAACGGTGAAGCCGATTTCGGCCAGCGTACAGCGATAGCATCATTTTTGCCTTCAATTTGCAGTTCGTTGATCTGCTCAGTAAGAAAAAAATTTGCCGGATACTGTTGCAGCAACTTAAGTGATGCTTTAACTGTCGTACCGCTTATCATGGCGACAACCAGGCTGCCCATTCTGTTTAAATCCAGGTAGTGGGCGAGGCTATTGCCAAGCAACGACAAAGGCGTAGCGTCAAACAGCTTTTGCAGTTGTTGGTAGCAGGCTTCTGGTTCGATACGGGTTTCGTCAGCCCGCATGAGCAGCTCAGTGGCCTCATTGTCTTCTGTATCAGCAAGCTGGTGATCACGGCGCAGTCCGAGAATCGCTCTGATAACTGCTAACCAGAGATGTTCGTGTCGCTGAGCTGGCATCCTTTACGCTCCCTTAACGGCAATACCGTGGTTCTGATCTAAGGGCATGAATTATACGCAAAGATCTGAAATTAACCTATTTTACGCCGAAAATGTCATGGTAGTTTTCTACGACGGTCAGTAAACTTAAAACGTCTGTCAGGCTTCACTGGGTAAACCGCCAAACCTACCCGACTTCGCGATGCCCGACAGCAACCACAAAGAAAGATGCAGACCTGTTCAGTGCTGTGAGAAAAGCAGTACGCAGCCACTGAGCGGGCTTTGCAGGTAACAGGCGAGAGCCGTTATTAGTTTCTTGGCGTGGTCATTCTCCTAAAGAACCGGCAAAACGCCCACCCTGTCAATCGGGCGTTTTGCTTTCCTTTCTGCGATTCTGCGGCAAGTGCTTGACCGCCATGGCATTCCTGATACACTCCTCCCGCTGCTGGCAATTGACCAGCGCGCCAAGGGGTGCCGAAACCGGCTGAGATCCACATAGTGGGAACCCTTTTACCTGATCCGGATAATACCGGCGTAGGGATGGTTCAAAAATTTAGCCTTATCACCTGCCGTAATCCCGGATCTTTTTTTCTTAAAGAACAAGAGATCCTTATGTATCACAATCTATTTTCATTATCGCTAAGCGCTGCTGCCGTCAGTTTTGCCTTGGTTGCCTCACCGTCAACCGCACAGCAGACAGACACCGACGAGAGTGTCGAGCGAATTATTGTCACATCCGACTTTCGTCAGCGCAATCTTGATCAGTTAAGCGCCAGTGCCACTATCATTGGCGCGGACCGTCTTGCTTCCCGACAGGCCACACACCTGGACAGTGTGCTGGCAGCAGCGCCCAATGTTAACTTCGCCAGCGGTGCTTCGCGAGGCCGGTTTGTACAAATTCGCGGTATTGGCGAACGCAGCCAGTTTGCTGAGCCGATTAATCCGTCAGTAAGCTTCCTGGTTGATGACTTCGACTTCTCCGGACTCGCGGCAGCAGGGCTGTTATTTGATACCCGCCAACTTGAAGTGTTCCGCGGGCCACAGGCTACTCTGTTTGGTACCGGGGCATTAGCCGGTGCGATTAAGCTGAGCAGCTATGCGCCAGGAGAAGATGCACCAGATTACGTGGAAGGTCGCCTGGCCACCCAGGACAGTTACCGTTTCGAAGCAGCCACTGGCGGCGCGCTTAATCAAAACTGGAACTACCGGGTTGCGGGCATGCATAATCGCAGTGATGGCTTCGTCACCAATACCTATCTAAACCGCGAAGACACCGACAATATTGACGAGTCGGCAGTAAAGGTAGCGGTGAGCGGTCAACTCGATGAGCGAACAACACTGGCTGTCAACTATCGCTTTTACGATATTGACAACGGCTATGATGCATTTTCACTGGAAAACACCCGAAATACGCGTTCTGATGAGCCTGGCTTTGATCGCCATCAAACTCACGCAATAAGTGTTAAATCGCTGACCCAGACAGAAGGAGGGGATTTAACCGTTATTGCGACCCATGCATCCCACAATATTGGCTACGGCTACGACGAAGACTGGACCTATACTGGGTTTCACCCCGATGGCTATAGCTCGTTTGATGCTTATTTCCGCGAGGTCGACACCCAGACTGCGGAAATCCGCTTTAGCAGTATTGATAGCTCGGCATTATTCGACGGGCGCACCCAATGGCTACTCGGGGCGCTGTATAAAACCAGTGAAGAGTCATTATTGCGCCAATATACCTATTCGCCTGAGGACTTCGCCAGTGAATTTGAACCCGACACATCTGCGGCGTATGTTCAGACGGATACAGCATTGACTGACGCGCTGAGTCTGGTCGTAGGACTGCGGGCTGAAAATTACGACTTCGATTATATGGATAATGCCGGGTTACGCCGACAACGAGATACGGACATGGTAGGCGGGAAGGCCGCTTTGCAGTACCAGGCGGGCCGCCACTTTTGGTACGCCAGTGTCTCTCGTGGCTATAAAGGTGCCGGTTTTAATCCTGATGAACGGGTAAATGAACAAAGCCGATTCTTCGACGAGGAGTATAACTGGAACTACGAAGTGGGTGTGAAAGGACCGCTACTGACACCGGACCTGACAGTGCGTACTGCGCTATTCTTTATGGATCGCACGGATACGCAGGTCAGTGACTTTGATGTGTTGAGCCGCGACAACGGCAGTGCAGAGTTTATAGATATTATTGATAACGCAGACCGTGGCACAAACCAGGGCGTTGAAATTGAATTTAGCTGGCAGCTTACCGACAGATGGCTGTTAAAGGGCAGTGCGGGGTATCTCGACGCGACCTTTGAAGGCTATGTGGCGGCAGATGGTAGCGTTGTTGACGAGCAACGTCAGGCACAGGCGCCTGAATATACCGCAAACCTTTTCAGCGAAGTGATGCTGCATCAAAACTGGCTGTGGCGAGTTACCATCGATTTCAAGGATGAGTACCGCTTTTCTGACGGTCATGACGAAACCGCGCCTGCGACTACGCTGATGAATACCGAAGTCGTATGGGCAAACCGTCACTGGGAAGCGGCATTCTGGGTACAGAATCTGTTAGACGAAGAGTATTACGTACGGGGCTTTGGCGGCTTTAATAATGACCCCAGAGACGGATACTTCCCGGCAGAACCCTACTATCAGTTAGGTGACGGCCGGCAAACCGGTATCACAGTCCGCTATTACTTTTAGGAGAACAACATGCAAGTTATGGTCGAATTATCGCTCTACCCGTTAGCCAATGAGTATTTACCCCCTATTAAGTCGTTTATTGAGCGGCTGAATGCGTATGACGATCTGTCGGTATCAACCTCGGCTACCAGTACCCAGGTTGCCGGTGAGTATGGCAGGGTCATGAGCGTACTAGGGGAAGAAATGCAGCGCACCCACGAAGAGGTAGGACAGGCCGTTTTCGTGGCGAAGTTTCTAAACTTTGACAAAATGCAGAGCCATTAAACGCTATGAATGAGGTGGTCAATACGTTTATTTTACAAATCGCTGCCACCTCGTTTCCCGAGTGGCTGGCGGTGATCCTGGCAATCGGCTATGTCTGGCTCGCGGCCAAAGAAAGTCCATGGTGCTGGGCCTGCGCTCTTCTCAGTACCGCGATATATACCTGGCTGTTTTGGCAGGTAAGCCTGCCGTTTCAGTCAGCACTTAACGTTTTTTACATGGTGATGGCGGTTTACGGATATTATCAATGGCACGGCGGTCACCGGGAAGAGCCTAAAGCCATACAGAGTTTGCATTGGTGGCATCACCTGATGCTCGTGCCCGCTGTTTTGCTCTGTGCCTGGGCCCTGGCAACACTGGCCTCAACACAATTCACCAGCAGTTATCTTCACCTGGATGCCAGCATCCATTTACTGAGTATCGTGACCACATTTATGGTAGCGCACAAATTTTTACAAAATTGGGTATACTGGTTTTTTATTAATGGTGCCTCGGCATATTTGTACTGGCAAACGGGCCTGATCCTCTCGGCTTGTTTATTTGTCGGCTACGTCGGCTTTTCTGTGTACGGGTATCTGCGATGGCGACGGCAGTGGAAGCAAGGTGATGGATCAACACACTATAAAAGCGCAGCTCAGGGACACGCTTAGCCTTTCGGAAAGGGCCAGCATAGAGGTATTGGCGTCTGGCGACGTAAATCACGTTTTTAAAATTCAGGACGGTGATCGCGCGTTCGCCGTTAAATGGGTGGGTGCGGATAATTTTAGCGGCATTGACCGGTTTCACCAGTACGTGCTGCAGGGACAGCTTGCCCGCCGCGGACTGGCACCTGACCCTGTATGGCTGAGCGATGATGAACGGCTGTGGGTAGAGCAATGGGTTAATACCGACCGCAAAAACCTGGAAACAGACACGGTGCACACGCTGGCCTGTGTGCTGGCAGATATCCATAGTCAGCCTATTACAGCGCGGCCGTTGGGGCTGTCAGCTCGCTGGGATCACTATATCCAGTCTGCGGGTCTGATTAATGATGAAGCGGTCATGCAGCGCTGCCACGAGCTTCGTCCGTTATTGCTGGACACAGAACGAAATCTTGATGACTTGGTGCTGTGCCATAACGATTTGGCGTTTGGTCATATTGTCGATCAGAATAAGCATATTGTCGTTGACTGGGAATATTCGGCCATGGGCAGCCGCTATTTTGATATCGCCAGCTGCGCCATGATTAATCAGCTTTCCGATACCCAGCGCGAAAACCTCTGTCGTTATTATGCCGAGCAGACCGGTATTCTCGCCGCCACCGTGGCAAGGAAGGTCGAGCAGCAGTGGGACGTGGTGGCTTTCACTAACCGACTCTGGCAAGCTGCTCTCGATGCAAGCTTATTCACCGCTGGCAGTTATTCTGCTCCCAAGAAAGTGGTCACAAACCAGTCAAATTGATGCAATGCTGAGCAGGGAGGCATGATCGCAAAGAAAAGTGCTTTACCTTTGAAGCAGCATACGTATAATTCTTCGCGCACTAGGGGTGTAGTTCGAATTGGTAGAACAGCGGTCTCCAAAACCGATGGTTGGGGGTTCGAGTCCCTCCACCCCTGCCATTTCCTCTGTGATTCCTTTACACTGTCAGTCTGACAATTCACCGGCTCTTTCAGGTATGGTTACACATTTTCAACAGGCAGTTTTACAGGAAATGGGGATCCCGCTCTGGCGTGAGCAATCCGAAGAGGCAACGCTGCCCGGGGATGAGCCGCGCACAGTGGCGCAGCCTTCTTCTGCAAGTACTGGTAAACGATCCGAAAATAGTAATAACCGCCTTGCGGCGTTACGTCAGTCGTTATCTGCCAAACCGTCTGATGACTCCCCGGTATCTGCAAACCGCGATTTATCACAGCATGAGTCCCAGCTAGCCATTGTATCGGATTTGCGAAATGCAGCCGGTATTTGCGGTCTTCCTCAATCAGTCTCGCTGCAGGTTGGCGCGGAATTGGCCGTTTCGATGACGCACATTGTACTGCCAGTATCACCCGACAAGCTCACCGCCACACTAAAACGCCAGATATGGCAGATGATGGTGGCGCAGGCAACGCAGTGATTAATGACGTGAACTGTACATTGCTCACCTCTGACAACCTGGACGCGGCGTATCACATTCACTGTGAGGCGCAGCCCAAACCCTGGTCAAAGGCCACATTTTCAGATTGTTTGACCTCTCCCTACTATGCACTTTCCCTTGCAGACAGCAAAGGGGTTTCAGGCTATGCCATTGTGCTGGAGGTGGCAGATGAAGCAACCCTGATGGATATTGCTGTTTCTACGTCGTCAAGAGGCCAGGGGCGGGGACAACGCTTACTCAACGACGTTATCCACCATGCCAGAGCACACCAGATGCAATCTCTGTGGCTGGAGGTTCGGGCGGGAAATGCGGCCGCGATAAGGCTTTACGAGAAAAACGGCTTTTCACACATTGAAACCCGCAAGGGGTATTATCCGGCTGCACATGGCCGTGAAGATGCGTACATCATGTGTCTGTCGTTAACAACGTAGCCGCTAATGCGATCACGGTGTCTCCAGTTATACTGACAAATACGTCAGGGATCACGCAACCAGACTCGGCTTTTAGCGGTTCAGGCATTCAAATTTTACAGGTAAGCGGGTACAATTCGCGCCCTTAACTAAATCAGGAATGAAGACGCTGCATGTCATTATCAGAGGAAATCGCCAAACGGCGCACATTCGCCATCATTTCCCACCCGGATGCCGGTAAAACCACCATTACCGAAAAGGTGCTGTTGTTCGGTCGCGCCTTACAGACCGCCGGTACTGTGAAAGGTAAAAAGTC
>CAZDUT010000072.1:0-12969 GCA_964508695.1 uncultured Alteromonas sp. | reverse complement strand
CATCTTGTGAATGATGGTGGAGGGTACATAAATCAGGATCCGGTGGTAGTTAGCGACGATCGTAATTGATTTTTTCACCAGGGTGTTGGTAAAACCCATCCCGCAAAAGTTGTTTGAAACGCCGCATTTCGCCTTCCAGCGCAAGCTGTTCCAGGCCCTTGTTAAACAGTGCGAGCACAAGTTTGTCATCACCTCTGCCTTTGGGCACCAGCAGGTGTGTGGTCACGGTAGAGATACGCGGCTCAAGGCGTGACAGTGCCGCACGTTCACCCCCGGAAAACTCCTGGTGAAGTAAGTACCAGCCAGTCAGCTCGTCAATCGGGAAGATATCAATATCACCGTCAATTAAAGCCTGCAGGTTTTCCCTGTCTGAGTCGTACGTTTTGGTGCTGTCCGTTTTCTTGATATAAGCTGCTAACTCGTCAGAGTAGAGGTATTCATCAGTCACCCCCATTGTGTAATCCGACAGATTCTCAAGAGATGACCACTCTTTCGGTCCACTCTCTCGGTTTGCGTAAAACACCAGGTTTTCGGCAGAAATAGGGTCGCTGTGCCAGAAATCTTTTTCACGCTCGCGGACAAAATACCCGTAAGAAACGGCGTCATACTCTCCGGATTTTGCCGCCTCCAGCGCATCCTCCCAAGACATGGAGGTGAATTCTACTATTACGCCGGTTTTCAGAAATGCCCGACTGATGATGTGGTTAATGTAGCCGTTGTGCTCCATTTCGGTTGACGTATATGGCGCATACTCTGTGGTGGCAATATTTAGCTTTAACCAGGCATGGGCGAACGCCTGACCAGGTAAAAGCATGACGAAAATTAAAGCTGTGATAATTGTGCGCATAAATACTCTTCTTAAAAATAAACACCAAGGCTAATGTTCAGTCGTTTCGTTGTGTCCTGACGGCCGCCCAGATCGAGGCCGAGACCAGGCCCGCCGGAAAACCACATGTTTTTACCCTGTATGGTATCGATATAAACGTAAAGTTTATTCCAGCCGAAACTACAACCGTTCACCCACTGTGAAGACGGGCGAGTCTGCGCACCATCAGGATCAATACGGCTGTATTCGCTGTAACATTTTATCGGTGTCAGTGCTTTAAATTTATGGGGAAGGGTGTAAACCACATTGCCGATGTAACTGCTGGCCTCACTGGCCATCAATACCGGTGAGCCAAAACCGGAAAATGCCAGTCTGTCCAGGGCCTGACCGTCGGGGGCCGCAAGTTCGTATTTATAATCGGTGTACTGTAATTCAAATTTAAAGTCGCCTTGCTGGTGACGTAAATGCACTGCAAAGGCTGTCATGTCGCCATCGTTTAGGGTATCGAGGTTTAACACCTCCGTTCGCTGCACGGAGAAACCGACATCAGTGGTTGTGCCGCTGATAAAATTGTCGGTGTAATTGACGCGCAGATTAATCTGACCATCCTCTTTGTTACGAAACTCACCATCATCGGCAACGTCAAAAGAGTAACGATCAAACTCGGCGGCATCGTTGTACTCGTCATTCAAAAAATAGCCACCATGAAGGGTCCAGTTGCCCCGTTGATAGTTGAGCACTGCACCCGCGTCATAATCGTCTTCAAAACCAATGTAGTAATTGGCCGAAAACCAGAAGTTGTTTGAGGCGAAAGGCAATAATCCGAAAGGCACCTTGGTAATACCGCCAGTGAGCTTCCAGTATTCGTCATGGGTATAAGTGACATCAGCGTAGCGAACAGTATTAAAGCTGACATTTTCATACCAGCGATATTCGCCTTTGTAGCTGAATTTTCCGTAGTCGCCAGACAGGTTAAGACGCAATGACTCAAATTCCAGTCCGTCCCGGAAAGCGACTTCCTGCCAGTCAACATAACTGTAATTGGCCCGTATATGGCCGCCTATTTCAACCGGTTTGTCTTCCTGAGCCATAGCAGGAGAGGCTGCCAGCAAAGGCAACACCAGACAGTAGTGCTTAAAACGCGTTCTAATCATCTAGCCTTCCTAGCGAAATTTTATAATAGGTTATGGGACGCAGGTTTCAACGTTGCAGCTGTTGCTGTTGGCGGCATATCGGGTATGAAAGCCTCGCCTGCTGTTTTGCCTCTTTTACAGAAGCCTATTGGTTATGGATCAAACGGTACGGCAACACATAAACCATGCAAAGGGCAAGTTATTGCGAAGGCGGGACTGGCTGGCGAATGGAATGAACAAGAAGGTTCAAACGCATTGTAAGGCCAAGAGGATCAGGTGCGAGATAAATTTAATCTAAAATGCATGGTTAAAAGTTGTACATTTGGGCATGGTTGATCTAAGTTTCTATCTGGAATTGCCATTGTGCGGCAGCGCATATTTCGGGTGACAGTGTTTGGTTTTAAGCACCATATCAAACGATTGCGCTTTATTCTCGCGTCATGGTGTGGCACGACAAAAGTGAAGGCGTTAGATGTGTCGGGCGCGGACGCCACGACAAATGCTAAACGTGTAAAGCAGGATAACACAGGGATGTTCTGCAGATTTGGTGTGGTAACCTCACAGTGGAGAGCATGAGCCATGATTAAAGTAATTGCATTGCTTCTTGTTTGTATTGGCCCAGCCCTGGCGGCGGCGTTTGGTGTGTTCATGCTACAAGACAATATGGGTGAGAAGGCGGTGGCTGAGACGGTTATCCGTCCTGTCAACGCATCGGAATCTATGAAGCCTGACGCTGACCAGGTGATGCCGGATGGGGCGCTTACTACATCCTCAACGGAATCGATGACTGAGCAGGAGCGGGAAGTATTGATCGAGGAAGTAAGAGCACAGATAGATGTGTTAATGGATGAGTACGAAACGCACCTGAAAGACCGCGAGAAGCGCGAAGAATTAAAGCAGAAAATTGATTTTCTGGTTACTAAGTATAATGAACTGATATTACCTGTCGCACTGACCGGTGTGCAGCGTAAGGGGACCTGGAACGATTAATTCGAGCTGTGCGCAGCACGTGTTGCGCACTTGCCTAGCACTACTCAGCCCTTAGTGCCTCGACCGGCTGAAGCGCCGCAGCCCGGTAGGCAGGGTAGCCTCCTGCAAGGCAACCGGTCACAAGCGAAACTGATAATCCCAGGGCGGCACTGCCAATGGTGAACAGTCCTGGCAGCGACGGTAGTGTGAAAAGAACGACAATTTGTACCACTACTACCAGCAGCAGGCCCAATCCGCCGCCGATCAGTGCCAGCAGCAAGGCTTCTCCTAAGAATAGTCGGGTAAGTTCCCCGCGAGACATGCCCAAAGCACGAAGCAATCCAATCTCATTACGTCTTTGCGACAGTACAATGGTAAGTATGCTGTAAATGCCGATAGAGCCAACCAGCAGCGAAATCGCGCCAATAGCAATGCCTGCCAGCCGGATGATATTGAGGATCGCATCCAGCGTTGTCAGCATTTGGTCCTGAGTCACAATAGTAAAGTCTTCGTCACCATGACGACGAATGAGGTGCGTGCGCACCCGGGACGCTATAGTGTCAGCCGTGAGGTGCGCCCGGAACTGGATATCAACTTCCATCAAAGAACTGCGGTTGTACAGGCTCATTGCCCGGGCGGCAGGGATGTACACCATCTCGTCTAAATCCATCCCCAAAAACTGACCTTTGGGGGCCAGTACTCCCACAACCATAAATCGGCTGCCAGCGATGTGAATAAAGCTGCCGGGCGCTGTCGCTTCGCCATAAAGGTGTTGATATAGTTTACTGCCAAGGACAGCAAACGCCCGGGGGGCAAGCAATTCACCGGGCGGCAAGAATGTACCCTGGGCGACGCTCAGCTGCCAGGCATCAAGGGCCGCGTGACTGACGCCCACAGCCTCTGTCGCCCGGGTGAGGCCGGCGTAGCGTACCTGAGCTGTACCCGCTACCACTGGTACAACGCCACTTACACCGGCGAGTGCCTGAAGGCTGGCGGCGTCATCCATGCTTAGACCACGGTTGGTTCTGAGGATGCCGCCTATTCCCATCGTCTGGTTACTTCCGGGGGACACGGCAATAATGTGACTGCCAAACTGTGTAAATTCGGCCAGCACGAACTGCTTCAGGCTATCGCCCATCGCCCAGAGCAGGGTTACCGCGCTCACGCCAACAGCGAAACCTAAAATAGTGAGAATATTGCGACTTCTCCCGGCCATTACCGAAGCGCTGATCCAATGAAGTGTGTCAACGGCTCTCATCCCCGAAGTACCTCAACCGGCGAAACGCGAGCAGCCTGACTGGCAGGAAAAAAGCTGAATACCAGTGCGGTGAATAGCGCTACAGCCATCGCCATCAAATGCGCCCACACCGGCGCAACGACCGGCAGACCTGGAAGCAAATATGCCGTCAGCTCCACCAGTGACTGTGCCAGGATAAGGCCAAGCACGCTGGCAGCGACGACCAGCAACAAAGATTCTGACACAAACAAGCCGATGATAAGCCGGCGGTTCGCCCCCAGTGTTTTGAGTAATCCAATTTCCTGGCGACGCTGTTGCACAGAAATCAGGCTCAGGTTCATGATCAGAATACCAGCCACCACAAGGCTAATTGCAGCCAGCAACCCAACAATGATAGTCAGTGTGTACATAATGCGGTTAAATGCGCCAAGAAGCGCCTGCTGAGTTATAATCGTAATATCCTCTTCACCGTGATGGCGCGCTTTGATAAGCGAATAAATCTGGGAAATCACGCTTTGCTTGTTATGTGTTGGTCGCGTACTGACCAGTAATCGGAATAATGCCTGAGTATCAAATACCGCCTCGCTGGCCTTCACGGGGATAAGGAGTATGTCGCCTAAATCCAGGCCCAGTGACTCACCGTCGTCGGCCAAAATGCCGACAACCCGGAAGCGGTAGCCATCCAGCGTAATTATTTCATTAAGCGGCGCCACGCCGCCAAACAGCGCGTCGGCCAGCCGTGCGCCCATCACAGCAACCTGACGGTGCACCCTGTCGGCATCGTTGGGCAGGCGAGTACCTGTAGCCACAGAAAGGTTGCGGGCAGCAATAAATGCGTTGGTAGAACCGATGACAACTACATCCCTTGACCGCCTGTTGAAGCTGGCCTGAGCAGTACCAGCAATAATCGGCGCTACCTCCACAACCGACGGAAGGTTGGCAATATGGTGTGCATCGTCAAGTGTAAGATCACGGGTTGTGCTGGCGTAAAATGGAATGGCGCTTCCACTGGTTTGCTTCTTACCGGGCAGAACAATCAGTAAGTTGCTGCCCAGCATGGCGAACTCCTGCTCGACGTAACGTCTGGCACTTTCCCCTATACTGACCAGTAAAACCACAGCCAGAACGCCAAGGGTAATGCAAAATATCAACACGCCGGTACGCCAGCGGTGACGGTTAAAAAGTTGCGCGTTGAAGTACAGCAAATCTGTGATTTTCATGCTTCACTTACCACGCCATCAACCAAACGAATTCGTCGTTTGGCGCGGTTACCCAGTGCATGATCATGAGTCACCACAATGAGTGTGATCCCCTGCGCGTTGAGAGACTCAAGCAACTCGACGATGTCATTACCCGCCTGCTGGTCAAGGTTGCCAGTGGGTTCGTCGGCAAGAATGAGTCTTGGCTGCATAACAATGGCCCGTGCGATAGCGACCCGTTGCAGCTGCCCGCCGGATAACTGACCGGGCTTGTGGGTTGCGCGATCACTTAGTCCGACCTGTTGCAATAACTCACAGACACGGGTGTGGCGCTGCTGAGCGGGCGTTTCAGCGAGTACCAGCGGCAGTGCTATATTTTCAAATGCCGTGAGCCGGTCAATTAACTGAAAGGACTGAAATATAAATCCGATATGACGGGCGCGAAGCGCAGCGCGCTGTTCTTCATTAAGTTGCTGCGTGGCCTGGTTTTCCAACAGGTACTCTCCGCTATCAATGGTATCCAGCAGTCCGAGTACATTCAGCAACGTCGACTTACCCGAGCCTGAAGGTCCCATTACACTCAGATAGTCCCCCTGTTCAATAGTGAGATTGACGTTTTTAAGCACATGGAGCTGTTCATCACCCGACGGGTAGAATTTGTTTACCGCGCTAAGTCTGATCATAGCCGGGCCTGTGACGTTTGCACCGGCATACCGGGAGTCAGTTCCTGATCTGGAGCGCGCAGCACAACCTCTTCACCGGCAGAGATTCCAGCCAGAATTTCCGTTAACTGCCAGTTGGACAGCCCGGTTTTTACATGACGCAGCTCAAGTTGCCCATTGGTAACCACCCATACCTTATCGCCGTCATAAATAGCCTGAGAGGGGATTGCCAGGGCGTTGTCATGTACCTTTATTTCAATATTGACGTCCGCACTGTAGCCCACCAGCAGAGGCACATTCAGATCGAGTACATCGATTTCGACGTCAACCGTTCTGGCTTGTCGCTCCAGTGCAAATACGTAAGGGGCGATGCGTCGTATCTGACCGTCAAAATGTTGTCCGCGGTAGGCATCTATACTGATTTCAACGTGTTGTCCCAGGCTGAGTAAGCCCGCATCCACCTCATCAATGGGTGCACTGACGTAGTAGCAGCTGTCATCAATTAAATCAATAAGCGGCAGGGTTGGGATCCCGGGTGGCGAAGGGGTAGCAAATTCGCCGACTTCGCCATTGATCTCGGCGACGGTGCCCGGGAAGGGCGCATGTAATCGCGTTTTACTCAATTGCGCCTCAAACAACTGCACCTGGGCATCTACCTGGGCGGTTTCCGCTTTGCTTCTCTGGCAGTCCAGGTCGCTGGCATGGGCGCGCGATGCGCTGGCATCAGCCAGTTCGTCGCTCACCAGCTTTTTCGACAGCAAAGACTGGTGACGGGATGCCTCACGCAGTTCGGCTTCAGCGATTACACAGGCACGTTGCTGAGTGAGTTGCGCTGCCTCCCGCTGCGCGCGGGCCTGGCGCAACTGAGCCTGGATATCGTCGTTATATAAGCTCAGTAACAGGGCGTTGTGCGCCACGCGATCGCCTTCGGCGACCTGAATAGCGGCAATCTGTCCGCCCAATGGCAAAGACAGTTTGGCACGCCGACAAGCCTGAACAGAGCCCGACCGGGTATTGGTAACGGTTTGAGCGACACGCTGCTGTTTAACAACCACCGTTTCAACGTCAATTGGCTCAGGCTGTATCAGAAGCCACCCGGCAAAACCTGCAAGTAGTAAAAGCGCTAGCCACCACCATTTTCTCATGTCGCATCCCATTGCTCACCGTCACGGTAGGCTATTAGTATGGCAAACAGTTGAGCAGTCTGGCATTGACCTTACTCAATAAAACCAAAGGCAGACGGGAATTATGCGTCAGTGACTAAAACGGGCACGGTAATCTTTTGGTGTCAGATTGAAACGGCGTTCAAAGGCGCGCCGAAAAACATCGGCACTGTTGTATCCGCAGGCTTCACTTATCTGCGAGAGTGACCAGGTGCTTTCCACAAGCAACTGACGGGCATAATCGAGGCGTAACTGTTCGACATACCGGCCCGGCGACATGCCGGTTTTTTCAGTAAAGCGGCGGCAAAAGTTACGCTCACTCATGCCGCAATGTGCGGCAAGCTGTCCGATGGTCATTGAAGATTGCAGGTTTTCGAGAAGCCAGCCGGTCAGACCGGCAAACACACTGTCGGTTTTCAGTTGATATTGCAGGGGGGCGCTGAACTGCGCCTGATCGCCGTCTCTGCGCAGGTGAACGACTAAGAATCGGGCAACGTCGGCTGCGACACGGGCCCCGAGATCATCATCGATCAGCTTAAGTGCGAGGTCTACTCCGGAAGAAATACCCGCAGATGTGGCAATATCACCATTGTCCACATACAACGCATCCGGGATCACGGTAATGCGGGAATAATGCTGGCGCAATCCATCGGCAAAGGCCCAGTGTGTGGTTGCTTTTCTGCCATCCAGTAAGCCACTGTCTGCCAGCAGAAAAGCGCCGGTACATATGCTGACCATTCGGCGAGTGAGTGGCTTGACCGCTACCAGCCAAGGGCCAATATGTCGCTGATTTTCTTCGCGGCGAGAGCCTGCTCCGCCCGGAATAATCAATGTGTCGAGCGAGTCAATGTCGTTAAATGACATGGTGGCGGTCATCATCAGCCCGGACTCTGTCCGGTAGGTTTGACGATTTTGACCGATAAATACACACTCGTAGTGGCGTGTATCGCACACATCACCCACGGTATGAAATGCTTCCAGAGGCCCTGTCAGGTCAAGGGCGGTCATGCCATCGAAAAGGAGAAAACCGACTTTGCGGGTGATCATGAACCGGCTGTCTCCTGCACCTGTTCTACAGACAACGTTAAAATGTACACGCCTTTTTCACTAGAAGGCGCTACACGAACGCTATGTTGCCAGTTAACATTATCGCCTGTTCCCTGCCAGTGATGACCCGCTTCAGCGTGATTGCGCATGGGGTGCCAGTTGCGATGAGCAGCCATGGCGTCTGCGTAGCTTTGGTACAACTGCCTGGCTGTTGCCTCAGTGCGGGCAGAGTACACAGTCTGCCACTCAACGGCATCGCCTATCGAGCTGAGTCGCTCAAACTGAATGTCTGTCGGCCAGTCGTAATCGTTGTAAGGAAAGTGTCGGTCGGCCATGACAGCACGCACAAAACCACCGTTGGGATCCCAGTCATACTCAATATGCAGGGCAATAGTTTTGGCTTTTTTCATCCCCAGTACTTTGCTGACCAGGTGCAGTGATGCATCAATACCAGAAGACAGCCCTGCTGACGTAATAATCTGCCCGTTATCCACAAAGCGCTTGTCGTGCTCAACATTGATTGCCGGATAGTCTTCGGCAAAACCGTTTATCGCTTTGTGAAAGGTGGTGGCAGACAGGCCATCCAGCAGCCCGGTTTCTGCCACAATATGCGAGCCGGTGCATACCGAGAGAATATGTGATGCGGAACCCTGCTGGTCACGCAACCAGGTAAGAGTAGCCTTGTCAGCCATAGTATCACCCACGTCGCCACCGGGGATCAGTACAGCATCAGCAGCCGGCATAGACGCGAAACTGTGTGCAGGGTTGACCGACAGGCCCATGGCTGTTGTCACAGTCTTGCCGTCTTTTGACACCGTAAAAACATCAAAGCCAGCATGGCCGAACACTTCATAAGGCGCTGAAAAGTCGATGATCTGGACATCATCGAACAGTAAGATGGCAACTGCAAAGCGATCGCTTTGCTGCCCCCCGGGATCAGCGCTGGCGTAATTTATCGTGGCCAGCATAAGTAAAAGTGCTGGTGCACAGGCGCGTCTAAATAAAAGAATGGCTTTAGCTAACATTGTCTATCCCTGTCATGACGAAACGTGTAGCTGAAGCCTAGCCTACCCTGAAGGATGGCAAAATGACAATAAAACGATGATTTCTGCCAATTGGTCTGTGGAGCGCCTTACATGATGATGAGTGCTGAGTTATCGCTGCAGGGAAAAGGTGCATCATGGTATTTTGGGCCGACGATCCGCACCATGTCATAGTGCATATCGTTCAGCAGAGGATCGATGGCGTCCTCAAAGCGGCGGGCACTTGTTTCAATAACCGCGGCCTGTTTTTCTATTGCATCGAAATCCCCCCGATGATGGTCGATCAGCGCTTCAAGCTCACCGGTAAGTACTTGCTGCTCGGCTAATAACGTGTGGTTAATGGTCAGAGTGTCACCACTTTCCTGAACCGCGCGGCGGGTAAGCTCACTGATTTGCGTGGTATACCTGTCGATATCTTCTTCGATGTTATCCATCGGCGCCGTCGCCCGCTCCATGGCCTGTTCCGAGGATTTAAGCTGCAGGTAAGCATCAACCTGCGCTGTGTTCAAAGCGTGCTCTGCTACCACATTACAATTTTCCAGCGCGATGAGCCGGTAGTCATTGGTGTTTGCCAGCGAAAGGTGTGTACTGACGGCAATGATTGCCGTGGCTGTCAGTGTCAGTTTAGCGAGGGTTTTCATGGTTTGCTCCAGGACGCTTGTCTATGTGCTTAGTAATAGGTCGCGCTGAGCAACTGAAAAGTTGAAAGACGGCGGAAAAAAATATCACCGTAATGCTCCGTAATGCCGGCTTGGCTTCTGACTTGTCGTTATACGACGGTTTGCTATGTTTAATACACCACGGTGACGCGCGTGTCCGGGTTGTCTGCCAGTCTGGTGAGAGCACGTCGCATTGAGGCAGTTGGTACACATACCAATTCGTAAAAGGTATCCACACTTTGAACAAGGCGGCCCTATGCCTACCTATAAAGCACCCGGTGTTTATATTAGTGAACAGCCTGCACTTCAGCCTCAGATAGTAGCCGTTAAAACAGCCATCCCTGTGTTTATCGGATATACAGAAAAGGCGCAGGATGGTAATCAGGATGTCACTGGCCAACCCGTCGAGGTCGCCTCAATGACGGAATTTATGTCGGTATTTGGCGGCCCTCCTTCATTGACGTTCGGACTGGTCAGTGAAACCGCGCCTCACTATGCGGACTTCTCACATTCCGGTGGCTATTTCCGGCTGGTCAGGCCCGCAGCGTATTTCCGGCTGTATCGCAGTATGCAGCTTTTTTTCGCTAATGGCGGCGGACATTGTTACGTGGTATCGGCAGGGCACTATGATGACAATGTCATAGAGCGCCAGGCAATGGATCAGGCGCTGGCTACATTACAGCATACTGAAGAACCCACCTTGCTTGTGCTCCCTGACGCAATGGCGTTACCAACGGCAGAATGTCATTCCCTGCAACAAGCCATGCTGGAGCATTGCGCCCGCAAAACCGGCAATTGCTTTGCGTTATTGGATATCGCAGATCCGGCGCAGCCTGCAGCTATCAGCGTAACCGCGTTCAGAAGTGCCGTGTCCACCCTGCACACTGGAAGCTACGGAGCGGCCTACTTTCCGTGGCTGCATTGTAATGTTGTTGCCAGCCATACCGTGGACTTCAGGGTGTTTGATGAGGACAGCCGCCGTCGTTTGCAACGTGCCATTGCTGACGAACCGGGTTACCGGGACGATAAGACCGTCGCGGCGATAAAGGCACTGGAGGCTGATTTATCTCAGCAAAAGCCAGTGCGTGGACGATCCAGGCAGCGCACGACACTGAGCCCAGACACCATTGACAAAACGCTCAGGGCGGCAAGCGATACCTACCTTAACGCTATTGAGGCTGTAACCCTCGATTACAACTTACTTCCGCCTTCCGCTTCCGTTGCCGGGGCCATTGCAACCAATGATATTCAGCATGGGGTGTGGAAAGCGCCGGCCAATGTGGCGTTACAAAGCGTCGTGTCACCAAGTGTAATAATCAGTGATACAGAGCAGCAGTGGCTGACAACCAGCAGTGACGGCAAATCTGTTAATGCGATTCGTTATTTCAGCGGCAGCGGAACCCGCATTTGGGGCGCACGTACCCTGATGGGAAATGATGTTGACTGGCGCTACATTAACGTACGACGCACCTGTATCATGCTGGAGCAGAGTATTGGCAAAGGTATTCAGTCCGTCGTGTTTGAACCTAATGATGCCAACCTGTGGCATGCTGTCAAAGCCGCAATTGACCACTTTCTTGCAGATCTGTGGCGTCAGGGGGCGTTTACGGGCCAGCGCGCGACGGAAGCATACTTCGTCAGCTGCGGCCTGGGCGAAACCATGACGGCAACGGACATTGCCGCCGATAAGTTAATTATCAGGTTAGGTATTGCGTTTGTGCGTCCGGCAGTTTTTACGGTACTGACCCTTAACGTCGCGATGCAGCACCGTTAACACTGCGGACGCTTGCGGCTTAGTCTTTCAGGTATTCCAGTAGCCTGTCCTCATCAGCGTCAATCACATCTTTGTCGACGACTTTTCTGACGAGCTCCTCGGTATGCTTGTTCATTTTGCTTCGTAGTTTTCCAAGAAAGCCGGCTTCGGCAATAATATCAATGTGATAAACCTTTTCAGTTTTCCGTTTATTGTCCAGCCAGTCAACGACATCGCCGGCGAAACGCTCGGCTTCCTGCTCTGTGGCATCCTTTCGCGGCATACTGTCTCCCACGTGACCCTGGGCGGAAGGGGCAGAATGGCGGCCCGGTTTATCCGTGTAAATGTCCTGATCATTGGAATGACCAAAGCGATTAGACCAGCTATTCTGCAAGTCCAGTTCGGTGCCGCTATTCTTTAATACAAAAATTTTTGCTTCACTGCGATTTGCTACCAGTAGATAAGAATGACCAACCATATGAAGTCTCCTGTTGTTTGAATTAAAGCACGCTAAAGAATATTCTCACCCTGTTCAGGATCTCTGGCTTTAGCTGCCTGCTGCCGTATTTCATCTGTCTCACTGTCCAGCGAGCCCTCAGGTGCATCACCGACGTTATCCTGTGCAGGTTGACTGAATTGGGCCGCGGCGCTCGCTTGCTGTGGGCCGTCCTCCCGGATAAGTCGGATCCCTTCAGGGAAGATTCGCTCGCGGGCATCATCCGGCATACTTATTTCTGCCTGCATAAAGTCTTTCACCACCACATGCATGAGTGCCGATGCGACTTTAAGGACGCTGTATTTATGACTGTCTATCCAAAAATAGCAGGTCATGTTAATTGTAGAAGCACCAAGATTATCAATCAGGATCATTGGCTCAGGATCGCTCAGTACCGCCTGATGGGCTGACATGCAGGCCAGTGCCCGCTTGTGAGCGTCACGAATATTATTTTCATACCCAATTCCAATGCTGAAATGTCCGCGGGTATTGGGATTGGCAGTGTAATTTTTTATGACTTGCTTATAGATGGTCGCATTGGGGATCTGAATATGGTTGCCATCATAATCTACCAGTGTGGTGGCGCGTGACGTTACCTGCTTGATGACACCAAGGTGACCTTCTGCCTCAATGACATCACCAATTTTAAACGGACGCTGGATACTCAACAGAATACTGGCGATAAAGTTCTCGGCAATGTCCTTAAATGCGAAACCCAGGACCAGTCCCATGAGTCCTGTACCGCTGATGACTGCCACAGCAAACTCGGTAAGCCCTGCGAG
>CAZDUT010000071.1:229-13291 GCA_964508695.1 uncultured Alteromonas sp. | reverse complement strand
ACTTCTTACCAAACGCTACGGCAAGGGGTAAACCAACATACCCCAAACCAATAACCGCTATTTTTTCCTTGTTTTGCAGAGCCGACATTGTTTTCTCCTGAGTTCTCTACCTGGCACTTTATTATCTTGGATAATGACTGACATGCTTTTTTGGCATGCTTGATTAGAAAAAAGCGTATGTAAATACAGCTGGCAACCTTGTGCAGCCTGTGTTTAGCTTACAATACTGGTGCCTATACAATAACGTGACTACCTGCTGGTCGCCACATTTATCTTAATACACTTTGCTTTTCGCTATGCCCGAATATGTCAGACTTGCTAGTATGGATCAGCATTGCAAAAAAGAGTCGCTGGCGCTATATAGAAAGACGCCGATTGCACCAGGTTATCGAGAGGTAGAAAGACATCGTGAAATTCAATTATAAAGAAGCCTTTTCGCGCAACATTGGCTGGGTTACTGAGCAGGAACAAGAGTCACTGAGAAACATGAAAGTCGCGTGTGGCGGGCTGGGTGGTGTAGGTGGTGACCATATGACCGTACTTGCCAGGCTGGGCATCGGCAAATTTCATATTTCAGATCTCGATGAGTATGACGTCGCAAACTTCAATCGTCAGGCCGGCGCTTCGATGAAAACCCTTGGCCAGCCCAAAGCCGAAGTCATGGAAAATATGCTTAACGATATTAATCCGGAAGCAGAAGTGACTAATTTTAAACAAGGGATCACGCATGAAAATGTCGATGCCTTTTTGGACGGTGTTGATATTTACGTGGATAGTCTGGATATTTTTGCCGTAGACATCCGCCGTAAAGTTTTTCAAAAGTGTTACGAAAAAGGGATCCCGGCTATTACCGCGGCGCCAATGGGGATGGGCACATCCATGCTGGTGTTTATGCCCGGAAAAATGAGTTTTGAAGAATACTTTTGTCTTGAAGGCCTGTCTTTCGAAGACCAAATTATTTCTTTTGTGGCTGGCGTCTCTCCCGCCCTGCTCCAGCGCCAGTACCTGGTCAGTACAGAAACCGTCAACTTCACCAAAGAAGAGTCGAAAGTGCCCTCGACGTGTATGGGGATTTCTCTGGCGGCCGGCGTTCTGTGTACCAATGTGCTTAAAATCCTGCTTAACCGGGGTGAAGTCATTTGTGCCCCCCGCGGAATGCACTTTGACGCATACCGCAACAAGCTGAAGAAAACCTGGCGTCCATGGGGAAACCGAAACCCCCGCCAGCTGTTCATGCGCTGGTACATTAAACGATTGCTTGGCAGTAAAAGCTAGCAAACGCACCTCCCTGTGGAGAGGTGTCGCCAGACGACTTATCCGTCGTCATCGCAGTGCTGCTTCCTCTTTATCGTAACTCCCAATACTGGTAGGTCAGCCCAAGGTATTCTCTGAATGCCTTGTGGGTGCGCTGTAAACTCGCTGCGCTTGGCAGCGTTAGTTTGTAGTTAATATCAGGCATCCCCGAATGGTCCACAGGGACCGCAATAGTATCAATGTGGTAGTGGTTAAAATAATTGGCGGCGCGCGACATATGACTCGCGGAGGTGACAAGGGCCACCTTACGCTCACCCACAACAGCTTTGATGGCGCGTACTTCCTGGTGGGTATTTTCCCCTTCAGGAATGACAATAATGTCTTCGTCTTTCACCCCCAGCTCAATCAACAATTCCTTGGCATGCTCAGCAAAAGGCTTGGGAGATTCCAGGATCATGCCACCAGAAACAATGACCGGCCGTGGGCTGTGCTGGTACATTCTCGCAGTATGAAGCAAGCGCTGCATTGAGCAGCGTGGCCACTGACTTACCACAGGAAGACTGGCGTCGGGATATTGGCCGCAGGCCAACACCGAAATTATCTCGGCCTCCTGCCAGCCAGACTCTGTTGCTTTTACAGTGGGGTAACGATGTTCCAGCGTATTGAGTAACAACTGACTGGGAACGGCTTGCGACCACAGCAATAACCAGAAAAACGCCAAACCAAACAGGGCCGTGGACAGGGTTTTGCGTTTAAATACTGCACTGACAACAACAGCCAGTAACGAAATAAGCAGGAACTGAACCAGCGGGAAAGCCATTGCATGACCTACCGGACGGAAAAAAAACTCTATCATTAGTGATTTACAGCTGCATAAATAAAAAAAGCCGGATAATTATCCGGCTTTTGTATCATTCGTTAAAGTGATTTAACGATTATGCTTTACGCTTACGGCCTGCCGCAGCGAAACCTACAAGGCTCAGACCAAGTACTGCGATAGTCGATGGCTCTGGAACGTTAAGGCTGAAACGACCAGTGTGGTTTGCAGCAATCAGTTGCGTTGCACCCGGTGCTTCAAACACGATGTCAGAACCGAAACCTGGGAAGCCTGGGTCAATTGCACCTTCAACGGTTTGGTTGCTTTCAAACAGAACGCGCATGTCACCGGCTAACCAGTCGCTAAGCGTCTGCGTTTTGCCATTTTCAGTCAGAGTGAAACCTGTACCTGCACCATTTTCCAGAGAATCTTCGTTGATCTCACCCAGGAAAATCTGAGCGGCCTGACCACCACCTGTCAGGTTTCCACCCAATGCGATGTCAATTTCGAACAGGTCAGAGAAGGTGTTAGTGTTCAGGTCATACACACCGAAGTTGATAGTCCCGCTGTTGTAACGGAAATCGTTACCGTCCCATTCACCCATCAGGTCGTTGAAATAGAACGTGAACGAGTAATCGGTGTTGTAGTTCGCCGGGAACGGAATGTTAGGATTGAATGCGCCAACGATGTTTTCTTCGATCGCGTCATAACCCTGACCGTTCAGTGGGCTGCCTGCCAGTGAATCAAAACCGTTAGGGCCCCAACCACCGTGAGAAACGATTGCGTCACCTACAGAGATAACACCGTCGCCGTCTGAGTCAGTAACCATAGACTGAGAGTTGTACTGGAATACCATCTCTTCAATAGGAACGTTGGAGCTACCAAAACCAAAGTTCCACTCAACGTCTGCTGCAGATACGCCTGTCGATGCTACTGACACTGCTGCTGCGAGGATTAATTTCTTCATAATGTAGTCTCCATTTTTAGACTGATTGTGATTAAAGTCACTTAAACATATACAATGCCCATGCCAACTTTTATCACTATGATTTTTAAGGGTTTTTTATTTTGTAAGAATTACAATGTAAAAAAACCTGACAAACTAACCTTCGATTTCAGCAACCAGAGAAGTATAGCGCGCATTAGCCTGCCTATCCTGGTCTTTCACCTGCATTAACACTTCCAGTGCACGGTCGGCATTTCCACTTTGGTGTAACGCTTCAGCATAGTTCATATACACCTGCGCATCATAGTCGGAGCCTTTATAAGCCTGCTCCAGAAAGTATAGTGCCTTATCCAGTTCACCCTGCCGCAGAAGGGCCACTCCCAACGTATCCTGAATCGCAGCACTTTCAGGGCGTTGATCCAGTGCCTTCTCTGCCAGGCGTACAGCTTCAGTGTAATTACCTTCCTCAATATACAGTCCCGCCAGGTTGTTTAACGCGAAGATATTACGAGGGTTGGTATCTATCAGCTGCTGGTATTGTGCTTTTGCTTCCTCGGGCTGCTTGTCTGCTAACATTGAGGCCAGCAGCGTACGAATTTTCTCGTCCCCGGGCTTGCTCTCAAGATAGGTAGTGAGAACCTGCTTGGCCTCTTCCTGGCGGCCCGTTTCTTTCAGCGCAAAAGATAGCACCTCTGTGCTGAGTGAGTTATTGTAACTTTTGTGGAATGTTCTCAGCATAGGAATGGCTGTCTGTGTCTGACCTTTAGAGACTTTGTATATCCCTTCAATCCCTTTTGCCATCGGCGAACTGGCATATGGCTCAGCTATTTTCTGCAGTGTCCTGTAAGCAAGCTCAAGGTTATTAAGTCGCATTTCATAGTAGCTATATAACAGTTCAAAGGCGTCCTGTGGCTCTACGTTCTGCGTGGCACGCTGGGCAACATCGCGGGCACCGTTAAAATTACGCACCAGATCATAAGCGCTGATAAGCCGATAGTAGGCGTTAGCATTGTTGGGCTGCATGTTAATCCACTCAGACAGCAAATCCATTGCTTCACGAAGCTTGCCATCAAAACTCAGCGCGTCGGCGTATACAGACCAATAGGCACCGGGTAAATCCCGGGTACGCTCAACATCGGATAATAACTCCACAGCCTTTGCAGCCTGTTTGTCCTGAATAAGCCGGGTCGCGTATGACACCCGAATAGAAATATCATCGGGGTTCGTTTCAATCGCCTTTTGCATTAATTCTGCAACACGGTTTTTTGCTGAGTCAGGTAACGACTTCGCCAACAACTGAATGTTCAGTAGCGCAGGCGTGTAATCAGGCTTCACCTCCAACGCTTGCTCAAGATAGGTGTAAGCCTCTTGCGGCTTATCCTCACGCTTTGCCAACTCACTCAGGCCGAGTAAGGCTTCCAGGCTTTCCGGATCATTTTCAATCATTGCCTGGTACATGGACTTGGCTTTTTCACTGTCTCCCAACTGGGCATAAATGCTGGCAGCAAAAAGCCTGGCCGGTTTGCTGTTCTCTTCCCGTTCCAGGTAAATGTCCAGTTGCTCAAGAGCCTGGCGCTCATCATCGGCAACTAAATAGGCCAGCACCAGCGCTTTGCGTGCATTTGACTGGTCGGGATCTTCCTTCAGCGCGGCCTTTAAATCGGCCATTCCTTCTTCGTTATCCAAAGACAGCTTCAGGATCCCTTTCTTAGTCAGTGCATCAGACGTTGCCAGTCCTGAGTCATCCAGCCTGCCCAGCAAACTACTGGCACCTTCACGCTGTCCGCCTCGCGACATTTCAAAGATATTCGACGCAAGTAACGCAAAGTCAGCTTCCGTAATATCGTCAATGTTCTCGTAGGTTTCCGACACATCGCCGCTGTAGCCGAGTACGGTCTGCGTTAACGCCAGTAACCGGTGAGCATTATGGCTTTTGGGAAGTGCCGCGGCGGCTTTGCGAAAATGTGAATAGGCCTGTTCGTAGTTTTGTAATCTGAAGTTACTGGCACCGGCCAGTATGTGGTTAGACGGCCTGTCATAGCCGTTTGATAAGGCAAGCTGTATATGCTTGTTAGCGTCTTCAAAATCACCGGCCTCATAACTCGCCAGAGCTTTTACCTGATTCGCCACTGGCTGGTTCGGGTAACGCTTGAGTAACTCGTCGCTCAGTTGTTCTGCCCGCTCTGTCTGACCATCTCTAATCAGAGCAGACGCCAGGCTTAGTTTTGCGGTGGCGTTTTGCGGGTAGAGTTCAAGGTACGCAGTAAACGCCTCGGAGGCGGCGCCAAACTCGCCTAACCCAAGATACACACTCCCCTGGACGAAATACGCTTCCGGCATGTCCGGGGTCTCTTCGAGGATTTCATCCGTGATCCTGATAACCTCTTGGTTGCGGTCATCAGCAAGGACAACATACGCCTGGGCTAATTTCGTGTAGGGCTGACCGGCTAATTCGCCTGACGCTTCCTCGTAGAGGTTTTTCGCAGACTGTTTATCGCCCCCTGCCACCAGCGCGTATACCCGATATGCCAGCAGCTCTGCTCGCAGGCGCTCGTCAACCTGATCTGCATATTCTGCCAACTCTTCGATTTCAATATATTTGCGCTGCTGCTTGTAAGCCTGCAACAGGTAAGGCAACACCTGCTCAACTGAAGCACCGTTTGCAAGCGCATTGGTCAACTCTTTTTCAGCCAGTGCCGCATCACCCAATACCAGATAGCTTTGCCCCAGCAACGCTCTGGCCGGTCCCATTTGTGGGTTATCTGCCACCACGTTTTTAAGGGTAACTGCTGCCGTTTTATAGTCACCACTTTCAACCTGAGCGCGCGCTTGCGCTACCTTTTCATCGTTTGTTTGTTGCGAACATCCGGACAAGCACAAGGCCATTCCCAAAGTAAGTGCGCTAAGCGTTTTCATCATTTTTCCTTTCGTTACGCAAATCTAAAATTAGTGGTAGCAATGCGTCACTGCCACGTTAACTGAGTATATGGTCACACGGTTATCACAATGCGTTAAACGACATGGTTGCGAGCACTGCTCGGTGGTCGCCGCCACTGTCTGATAAGGTCTGTGCGTCGTGAATTGTGACCCGCTTGTTGCCGACAATATGGTCGATTCTCACGCCATGCCAGCGTGTGTACTTGGTATAATTAACGCCACCTGCCGTGTGGCCCACTGCATTGGTAAATTGCCCTAAATGCGAGCGGTACGCCGCGTCCAGCACGCTGGTATTTAAATCGCCTGCCAGCACAGTTGGCGCAGCCATCGACATCAAGGTTTGCAATATCGTTAGTTCAGTGTGCTTCTCGTAACTATAGTTATCGACGTCTTCAGGGTTAATATCAACGATTGGCCGGCCTCCCAATGCATCCCTTGGCGTTTCAAGGTGGGTATTTACAACGCGTAGCTTTTGGCCGTTTACTTCCATTTCGTAGGCCGCGGCAAAGCTGCCCCAATCAGAGAAAGCCGCACGACTATAGTTCTCGATCACCGTAAATGGGTAGCGGCTGGCGATGCACAGGTGCGCTGCGCAATCGCGCTGCCATGATGCGCCACCAATTGTCTCAATCCCTTGTTGCTGAAACTCCTGTAGCAGCACAATATCCGGAGCGTGGCGGTCAACCAGTGCCGACACTGACTGAGATGAGACGCCACCGGTATTGAGTGTCATCACAGTCAGTGGTGATCCACTCTTCTGCACCGGAAAAAGCAGGCCACGAAGTTGAATATCCTGCATCCAGATCACAGCCAGTACGCAAACTATCGCAAAGAGCTTAGCGCCAGTACGCCGATTTCCCAGCAACACAAGACTAACCACCGCCGGCACCAGCCACACCCATTTGGGCGCATAATTCAGTAACAGTGCAAAATAGTGCAGGTATGCCGGGGGGCGATGCCAAAAATAGCCTACCAGTTGCAGCGAGACAGCCGCAGCCATCGCTATAACCGCTAATCCAAACAATAAACGGCTCATTTAGTTCGCTACCGGTTGCTCGGCGCAGACCGTATTACAGGTCCGCCATAACCAGTCAATGCGCGTCTGCGCATCGGCAAAAATCGCTCGCTTCAGCCTGGCCTTCTTTAGCGCTCCCAGGCTGGTATAAGTATTCCCCGCAAACCAGTATTGGTAGCGAATTTCGGCGTGCTGGCCGGTACGCATATTAGTCACATAAAGGCTGACATATCCCCCGGCTGTTTTTCGCTGCAGGACTTGCCAGTTGTCAGGGACAAGCTCGTTTTCATAATAACTGGGCTTGCCATCCAGATAATGTCCGGAATACTGGTAACTGAGTTGCTGGTATGCATTACCATCAACAGTCACTGGCCGCTGGGTGACATCAGAAGCAAAAAATATCGTCGGCTTAGGGTCTGCGCTCACTTCACCAGTCACTTCAGCATTACCCATCAGACGATGAGAAAGCGTCGTACCAGAAATTGCCATGGCGACAATGATGGCAACCAGGCCGATGTATAGACTGCTGTCATTTCGGCCTTTGGAAGACGGTACATCGACAGGGGTTGGTTCAGGCCCCGCTGGTAGCTTGTTACCGACATAATAGAAGATGAACATAAAGGGAATATAAAGATACCAGCCGAACATATTATGATCTTCCATCAGGCTGCTTTGCATTTCGGTGACATGCCCAATCACAATCAGCGCGGCAATTCGCAACCAGTTGGTGATGAGTGCGCCGGCCACAGCCAGTGCGATCAGCTTAACGGCACTGGACGTGTTGCGAATAAACATAAATATGTAGAGACTGGCAATCGCCAGCGACACAATCATGTATCGCAAACCACTGCACCCATCGGCAATTTCAAAGGTCCCCGAAGGAATTTGTACAAACACCGACTCCACATACACCGGGATACCGGTTAGCCCCATTATGAAAGAAACCACAACCACCGACAGCGACTGCAGCAAACCTGATAGGGTGCCCCACACCGGTAACAGAAAAATCAGATAAGCAAACGGAAACAACACGGTGAGTGAGAACCTGAAAACCACCGGTACGGCACAACACAGCATAACCAGCCAGGCCCCCCAATAGCCCAGGCTAATCTGAGCCTGGGCGGCAATGTACAACAGAAACCCTGCAAGTACGGTGGCCACCAGCCACAGAATTGATGGTTTCGCACGCAGACTGACCCGCCCCTCTTTAACCGATATGTAAACCAGATAGGCACAAATGAATGGGATCAAAAATGCATGAGAGTAAGTTCCATCATCGAACCCGTGAATCCATACGGTTTGTAGCAGGGGGATATTCGCTACACAGGCAGCAAAAACAATCACTGTCGAGGCGATGTATTTCAGGGTTGCATTGTTTCCTTGCACAACGACGACTCCGTATTTTTATAAAATTATTTGCATCATCCAGGGTAATTCACTGGTCGATGAGTACATCCAGCCAAAACGGCGTGGCGGTTTTAATCGCACTGCCGTATCACGACCTTGCTTCAGGTGCTTCTCTGCGATGCCTTCGAGCTTTTGCCGACACAGCGAAGCAAACTGTTTAAACCGATCCCGGACCGCTACTGGCGCATCTTTGGGTGTTGCGTATAACATAATGGACTTCCCTAACATGCCAGCGATTTCGCAATTGTGCTGGGGATCTGTCCAGATATTTTTTTCAATCCAGTCGTGGTCGGGAAACGCCCGCAAATAGTAAGGCGCCGTTATGGTGTCACCCTTCTTTTGCTTGGTATAAGCGCCATATTCCGCAAAAAATGTCCCAAATGCACGCACTAATTCCGCGGCGCGCCAATCGTCAGCCAGCAGTACCATTCGCCACAGTCCGTCGGCCAGCAGCGCCATCATCCAGGGGGAGCACACTGGCCTGTCCTGCCCCTTCCCTTCATGTGATTGCATGGTGTGCTGAGGGCAATTACGCAAAGACCAGCCATTCACTGGCTCAAAAGTCATGGCGTAAGTGGCATTAATAATGTCGTCGATTCTCTGCTTTGCCTCCGGCTTACCGGTGAGTTCCCAATAGGCAATGGCGGTATTCAGTGCGGCGGCTTGGTTACGCTCAGTCCAAAAGCCACGGTCAGCTTCATAGTTTGGGTTCCAGTCCAGCGAGGCGTTGAACTGGCGGGCAATGGTGTCACGTATTTCATCGTCGCCGGTCATCAGGTAATAATACGTTAACCCCCGACTCATTATGTATTTCGTATCGTTTCTGTTTCTAAGGCCGAAATAACCATCTTCTTTTACCTGCCCGGCATAAAACTCTGCTAACCGCTTACCCTGAAAAAACGCCCAGTCATCCCCGGTCATTAAGAACAGCTGAAAGAAGCTTTGCGGTTTGTCATAAAGCCAGTGTGCGGCGCGTGTTAGAGGGTATTTATGTGCTGCCATTTGTTCATCATCGGCAATATAGTTGGCGTGCAAGCGCTGCGCATCAGTGTACCATCGTTGATCAGACACTGAGAAAGGATGCATCATGATCGTCTGCTGCAACCACGCCCTGTCAGGGTAGATTAGGCTAACGTCACCCAGGCCTCCCCAAAATGGACGAAGTTCGTTTTGGCTGGGCTGCCAGCGTAACGTGATCTCAGACACCCCGGCTCCCGCAGGTAAGTCAATGACCAACAGCCGGACGAATTTGCTTTTCGCATCTGATGGCCACAGGAGGCGGTAATACACATCGGCGTCGAGCTCAGCGGCGTCGGATGTAACGATGATATCAGCGGTATGCGGCAGCGTGTTTTCAGTAACCGGTAACAATAAGCGTGAGGACGTAGCATCGGCTATCGGTACCGTTAGCATGTTTTCCGCGACACCCTTGCCTGCGAATCCGCAACAAAACATAAACAGAAACAAAGTGAGCTTTCTCATTTGCGCTATCCGAAAATTAGTTCTCTGTCAGTCCCAATTCGCAACTCGCTATTGCTGATACAGGGCTTCGAATTTACTGGCGGTGGCTTGAAGCGAAAACGACTGTTCGACTTTTTCTCTGCCATTACTGCCCATCGCTTCGATTTTCGACGGGTTGTCCAACAGCTCGCTGAGGTAACTTTTCAATGTTTGCGTATCGGCATATTCAAACAACAGCCCATTCACATCATGCGCTACCAGCTTGGGGTTGCCCCCAACATTCGTGGCCACCACCGCTTTTTTATATGCCATCGCTTCTATCACAGCCAGTGATAGTCCTTCCGTTTCACTGGTCACACACAACACATCAAAACTGTTATAGATTTCGTCACGATCACCAACCATGCCATGAAAATGGACATTATTTTTGTCGAGATGTTGAGACGCATAGTCTTCGAGACGCTGTCGACAGTCTCCGTCACCGAAGAAGTCTACGACGATTCGGTCGCGTTTGTTTGCCTCCAGGCCGGCTACCGCTTCCAGCAAATTTATCTGCCCTTTCAGTGCCACCATTCTCCCTACCGACCCCAGGCGCAATGTTGAGCCTTGGCGTTCGGATGTTCGAATCGTAATTGCATCGATATCAATACCGTTATCTATGACCAGCAGTGGTAACCCTGACCAATGATGCATTGACTGAAAGTTTTCCATACCTTCCCGTGATACAAAGGTCACTGCGTTAAAATATGGGCGAATTTTTTTGTGCAATCGACGCCAGTGTTCGGCCTCGAGTGGCGCAGCACCATGACGGGTATAAATCATCGCGCGCTGACTTAACAGCCCTAAGAAGGGATTGAACAGCTTTACCGCATGAGGCGAATGAAAATGAATTATGTCTGCTTTAGAAAGCAGGTAATAAGCCTGAATTAACCGCCAGACATACAGTGGACTTATGATATTGACTGCGATACCGCGGTTTTGAGCTTCGTCAACAAGGTCATCGCTTTTGTCGCCCAGGGAGACAATACTTACCTGATAACCGTCTTGTCGCTGAACCTGGCAAAGATCGATGACAAACCGCTCTGCTCCGCCCACTTTGAGGCTGGAGACAATATGAATTATTTTTTTTGAGGTACTACTGGCGTGCACGATATTTTGTATTCTTATCTAAAAATTAAGCTTACTATGTTACCAATCAGTGAATTATGCAAACGACAAAACACCTGTTAAAGCTGCCTACGGAAATGCTTGCCGTGCGTTTACCACAGGGTACAACCCGGTATGACTACGCAAGCGTTGGTCTTTGTCAGCTAGCATGCTAGCTTAAACCCTACCGTCTTGGTCAGCCTTGTCGTTCAGAGCCCGGGCAGCATCAGACATATCTTTGTCTTGGGGGTGTTACGCAGTCGCATTATAAAAAGAACAGAAAGTTCCTGAAAAAATTTACCTGTCCGGTAATCCAATTTGGCTTCTTTTAAGTTCTAAAGACTGTCGTATGGATACGCTTGCGTGATCACGTACTTTATTAGCAGTCAAAAGGGACGCCCCGCACAATGTCGACAAAGCGTAATCTTCGAATTCTCGAACTCGTACAAAGCCTGGAAAAAGGTGGCCGGACCACACGTTTCACAGATACCGTCGCAGGCCTGAGAGCGCAACATCATGAGGTTGTGCCGGCAGTATTCGGTACCCCAGCTCCCTGGGTCAGCATTGATGGGCTGAAAGAACTGTCGCGAACCTCACACAGCAAGCTTTCCCTTATCAAACAAATTATTCAGTGTATTAAGCGCCACGACATTGACGTGGTACATGCGCACTGTGAATTTACACAGCTTTATGCGGGTCTGGCGGCCAAATTTTGCGGCGTGCCAATGGTGGCAACCTTTCACCGCTCTGAACTTGGCAAATACCAGCCCTCAACCACCAACCGGCTTATCCGCTGGACCAGCAGTGCCTGCGTAGCGGTGAGTAAACACAGAATGCAGTTACTTACAGACACCATGGGCATTGCACAGGAAAAGTGCGCTGTCGTTCATGGTGGCACGCCGGTCGGTGAGATCCCAGACGATAACGCACGGCGCGTGGCAAAAGAGGCGCTGCAGCTGGATAGGACTAAATGTCAGTTGCTCAGTGTGGGGCATTTGGGGCCTATCAAAGGTCACCAGGATACCCTTGAGGCCATTGCTGACTTACCGGATGCACTACGCTCAAACCTGCGCCTGCATATTGCTGGCAGCGGGTCGCCGCAGGAACAGGCAGCCATACAGAAAAAAATTGCATCCCTGGGCCTTGAGCCACAGGTGAACTTGCTCGGACAAATCAGTAACGTGGATGAATGGATGCTGGCGTGCGACCTATTCGTGTTGCCATCCCATGAAGAAGCGTTTGGCCTGGTATTTATCGAGGCAGGTGCCAAAGGCTTGGCTACCATCGCCACCCGCGTTGGCGGCATCCCGGATATTATCAACGACGAAGAAACTGGTTTACTGGTTCCGCCCAAAGACCCCGGGGCATTGGGCCGGGCAGTAGCGCGACTGGTTGAAAACGCTGACCTGCGTCAAACTTATGGACAAAATGCGCACAAGCGCGTTGCATCCCACTTTTCTACTGATAATATGATTAATCAGTACCTCGCCATCTTTAACCGTGTTTCATCCTGAATGAAGGCAACCATTATGGACATGAATCTTTCCGACGCCCAAGTCACTGTGGTCATCACCCCCAGAGACCGTTACTCGGGTATTATCGAATGTATCGATAACCTGTATAAGGTGACCAAACAGCCGTTCTATCTGAAAGTGCTGGATCTGGCCTACCCTAAAGCACTGAAAAAGGCGATAGTGGAACGACTGAAAGACGAACCCAATGCTGAAATTCTGGAGTATGGCCGAATCATTCCGATGGAAGCGTTACGACGGGTGCGAGACAGTATCAGTACACCGTACACCATGCTGCTCGATAACGACTCAAACGTAACGGAAGGCTGGTGTGAGCCTTTGCTGGAAACGGCCAAAGCCGAAAATGCGGCAATCGTAAACCCGCTGACACTGGAAAAAGAAGGTGTGGATGAAGGGGCTGACCTGCGCAACCACCTTTATACGAATGAAATCAGAATCGTGAATGTAGAAGGTGAAGATTATCTGATTGAAGACAAACATTATCGACGTGCCCTGCCAGAGGATATTCCGAAAAAAGTGGCGCCGTCTGAAATGTTTGAACTTCACG
>CAZDUT010000071.1:0-219 GCA_964508695.1 uncultured Alteromonas sp. | reverse complement strand
GTGTTATTTGACACAGAAGTGTTCAAAGTCATCGAAATGCCTCAGATGGTAATTCGCGAACACATCGACATTGGTATCCAAATCAAAAAAATGGGGCGTAAAATCCTCACGCAACACAAGTCCGTGGTGATTTTTGATAATTTGGGTACTCGGATGGAATTTGATGATATGGCCTTTTTCTATTTCCGTTGGGACAAAAAACTCACCTGGGAATCATCT
>CAZDUT010000070.1:0-13347 GCA_964508695.1 uncultured Alteromonas sp. | reverse complement strand
CCAGTTTTCACCCGGACTATCAGGTTGCGGGTACCCGGCAAACTGATGCGGAGAACTATACCAACCGCTCTCCCTACCCCACATTACACCTTATCCGTGAGGCTGATATTGAGCGGGTGCTTAGCGACTACCCCAACCCGGAACAGATTTATCAGGACAATATAGAGACAACCTCGCGCCTTGGTGCCGCGCACCTTGACGCGAACCTGCGTGCCCTGCAACAAGATAAAGACGGTTAGCGAGGCATGTCAGCTTGTGGTTCCATCAACACATTATCAGGCTGCAGCAGTAACGCATTGGCCTGATAAGGTGCCAGTATAAACGTCCAGTCACTCAAATCACCGCTGAGCGGCCCGTCTTCAATCCACAACTGATAGTTTGCTCCTGAGGCTGTGGGGCGCAGATGGAGGGTTAACTGCTGCCCGTCGGTCTGAGTCAACTGAAGGGTTGCGTGCCCGTTTTCTTCCGGCCAGTTCTGGGGTTGGTAAGGTGTGAGCGACTCGTAACTGAGATCCAGCATCGCGGCTATAGCGTCATTCAGTACAGTCGGGTAACGCAACGACGCTTGGGCGTCTTGTTCCAGCCATTCCCATGTTCCCGTGGCATCACGCGCAAACGTCATATCGGCCTGGCCGCGACGTGTTATCACCACCCTGCTTACATTGTCAGGCGACACCGGCATGACCGACTGCTGTAACCAGTCTGTAGGTGTTCTCGGTAAGTTAATCACCGTATTGATGAGCAGCGCATGCGCCTCGTCCTTTTCCCGCACAAACTGTCCGCTGCCATAGTCAGAGGGCTTACCCACGTACAGCGTATACCGCGACAGAACACCAATCAGCGTAACCTGGCGGCTACCGCCACCGCTGTCATTGGGGTCTGCGACACCGAGACGCTCGTAATAGTCGCTATTGGCCGTCTTTTTCTCGATGACCCGCGCCTGACTAAGCTGCTCGACCAGTGACTTGAGTGCGCTTTGCTGCACCGGAAAGGTCTGGTTTTCAGCAAGATGTGTCGCTTGCCATGTCCCATCAATCAGCCGGGCACTGAATACCTCACCGTCGGCATCCGTGATCTCTATCTGTGAAATACCTGCCGCATCTTTACTGAGCCCCCGAAGCAATAGCTGTGATGAAGACGGCTGCCCCTGAGGGTTGTCAATTAGCAAAAAATAGGCGGTTCCGACGCATCCTGCTGCCAGTATGGCCAGAATTATCATTCGCAACATTGTCATGACTCCCTGCGATAAGCCTTTCCGGCTCGTTTTCGGAATACCCTGGCCAAAATGTAGAGCAAAAAGATCAGGGCCAGCGGTGCCGCTGCGACATTACCCATTTTTATCCAGTACCCCAGCTCATCAATGTCTCGCTCCAGCTGATAACGAACATCCCGCAACGACTTACGCACTGCTGCACGCTTCTCAATAAAGCGATTGATGATCTGTTGTTGCTGCTCACTCACGGCGAGCGCATTGTTCGGCCCCTGTTGGGATTGCAGTTGACGCAGCTGCTCGTCGATATCATTGAGCTCCGCCTGTAACTGTGCTTCACGTTCAACAAACGCTGCCTGTGCTTTTGCTTCAAGCGCCTGAACGCGGGTAAAAGGCCGTGAGAATTCACCACGACTGCGTATCTGCGTCAATGCGCGACTGCCGGCAAGACTTTCAACCAGGTTAATCACCAAATCGCCGTTATTGGCAAAGGGGGTATAAACGGTCTCACCAAAAAAGGCGGTCTGCTGTACCCAAAACTGATCGGCCGTTAAGTCTGCGTCACTGATCACCATCAGGGTGGCATCCTGCCCGTTCGCACGGTGCTTCCGACCTTCGACAGGCGCATTCTCAAACGATGAGGTAACCGGCCCCGTTAGCTTGGCAACCAGCGGATAAGACTGCGTAGTGTCACTCAGTAGCTGTGATAACCCCGACACTGTTTCGGTGTTCGCAACATCGGCTGGACTGGCCAGTGACGCATTATCAGAAGAGTGGGCCAGCACCTCCATGGTCAGCGCGCTCTCGTTTGATAACCTGATGGCACCAAAGGACGCACCGTTGATCAGTGCTAAATTAGCGGTAATGATGGATTCGTCATTTAACTGCTGGCTGCCGAGCCCGAGGATCCCCAGGTGTTTGACCACGGCACCATTCTCATCACGAATGTCCAGTCCCAAGGCGGGATCAAGCACACTGCCCTCAACATTAATACCTAAATGCCGGAACAGTCGCGGTACAGAGGAAGGGTTCACGCCGCCGCCACTCAGCGCGGCCCGGGCTTCATAATGCGGATCGATAAACGCTAAAATCCGCCCCTGCTGCATCGCAAACTGGTCAATGGCATAATCCATGGCCTGGCTTAAATTCTGTGGGTGCAGTAATACCAGCACATCGGTGTTAGTGGGCAGTCCATCATCCTGCGCAGACACAACCTCAACATCAAACAGCTGTGACAGCTGCTCTAACAGCAGCATACCACCGCCATACTGCCTTGCCATGGGGCCACCCGCGCCATTTACCGGTAAGTCGGTTACTACCGACACGTGCACCGGCTCGGGATCGCTTAGCTGATAAACCAGCTTGCTAATGTCGTACTCAAGGAACTGTTCTTTTTGCGGGTCAAAAAACGCGATCACAGCCTGATTATCAAGGGTGTTGGTACCGGCGAGGCCAAAGTACACAGACTCGCCCATCCGGCCCAATCCGGCGGCCGTCAGACCAAACGCAGCGGCTCTGTCCTCGTGTTCGGAAAACGCTATAGGATCGATTTTATGCAGTCTGATCTTACCGTCGGCACGCTTTTCATACTCCTCCAGCAAACTCTCCACCCGACTGGCATAATGTCGCAGGCCGGGCATTCCCTTGGTCGCGGTATCAGAGAAGAAATAATACAGGTTAACAGGCTCATCAAGCTCCTCAATTACAGCCTGTGTGCCCTCTGACAGAGAATAGATGCGGCGCTCAGTCAGATCGACCCGGTAACTATTAAATAGCTCATTATTGATGATCACCAGACCGACAAACAGTAAGCCAAGCAAAAACAGGCTAATAATGGATAAAGCTTTTCTCATACTTATTCAGCCTTCTTCTGCTCAATGACAATCAGACTGGCGTACAACCACAGCGCAATCACCAGCAAGAAATAAATGACATCATTGAGCGCGAGTACGCCCTTGGCCATCGCTGCAAAATGTGTGAGAAAGCTCAACGAAGCAATGGTATCGATAGTGAGGCTGTTTGCCCACAATTCAAAGACATCAAGTACCATAGCCGTACCACTGGCAACAAACACAAAACTCACCACAATGGCCAGAATGAACGCTACGACCTGATTCTTGGTCAGTGCTGACATACACATACCAATAGCCAAAAACGCGCCGCCCATCAGCCAACTGCCCAGGTAAGCGGCGACGATAACGCCATTATCAGGATTGCCGAGGTAATTTACCGTAATCCACAATGGAAACGTCAGTATCAGTGTCAGCGCCAGTATGGCCCAGGCGGCAACAAACTTGGCAAGCACCACTTGTCCGAGCGTGACGGGGAGTGTCATTAGCAATTCGATAGTGCCCGTTTTTCGTTCTTCAGCCCAGGTACGCATTGAAATAGCAGGCACTAAAAACAAATACAGCCAGGGATTCACATTAAAAAACGGCAGCAGATCAGCCTGTCCCCGCTCATAAAAATCCCCAAAGAAAAATGTAAAGACGCCACTTAACACCAAAAATACAGTAATGAATACATAACCGACAGGCGTGGCAAAAAAGGTCGCAAACTCCCGTTTACTGATCATCCAAACCGGCATTATGCAACATCTCCCTCATCATCAGCGGTAATTTGCCTGAATACGTCATCCAAACGGCCATTTTCCACATGCAGTTCGTCCACCGGTAAACGCCGGAACTGCACATGCTCTGCTACCGCGTGCAGAATATGACGTCCCGGCTCGGGGAAGAGTGTCACCTTGCCGGTTGTCTTATCTATTTGCATTTCCTGTACACCATCGAGTTCAGCCAACCCTGAAATATCTGCCGCATAGCTCAATTTCAAGGTGACAGCCTGGTAATAGCGTGACTGCTGCTGAAAGCTAAGGGGCGTGCCATCAAATTTGATTTTCCCCCTGGCGATCACCATTACCCGGTTACACACCGACGTCACTTCCTCAAGCAGATGGGTAGAAATCACCACTATTTTGTCTTTTGACAGCTTTTGAATGAGGGTGCGAACCTGGTGTTTCTGATTCGGATCCAGTCCATCGGTTGGCTCGTCAAGGATAAGAATGTTTGGATCATGAACTAACGCCTGGGCCAGTCCGACACGCCGCTTGAAGCCCTTGGAAAGATTATCGATATGGCGATTAAGCACAGACTCCAGTGAGACATCGGCAATAACGTCCTGCAAGCGTTGTTGTTTATCCTTGCCTTTAAGCCCCCGCACCCCGGCGATAAAGTCCAGAAACTGGAACACGGTCATATCACCATAGGCCGGTGCGCCCTCGGGCAGATATCCGATTTTACGTTTTACTGACAGATCATCGTCACTGATGTCATGGCCATCAATGATCACAGTCCCCGAGGTGGGCGTCAGGAATCCCGTCAGCATTTTCATGGTGGTTGACTTGCCCGCGCCATTTGGCCCGAGAAACCCGACGATATCACCCGGCTGGATATCAAAACTCACCGCATCAACGGCTGTAAGATGGCCAAACTGTCTGGTGAGGTTGTTAACTGCAATCATTCGAACCCTGCTGCGATTTGTTCCTTGTACGTCAGTTTCTTCTGAGTAAAACGCTGAAGCGACGTACAGACTATTTTGTGCTGCCCACCTGTTGTCGGCGTGGTTAGTTTGACACAGTGTCAAAATTCTATCACCTGCTATCTACACTGATTTTACTGCTGTGGCCGGTCTGGGAGCAATGCCCTCTTGATACCCGCTATTGTAATCAAGCGATCAGCCCGGAGTGCTTGTAAATATTCGCAATACACGCTCACGGGCAGCTGCCGCAGCGAGATCCGTTAATGTCGATTTGAGTCAGTCCGCCCCCTAAGGTATAACTGCGTGCATTCACCCGATGAAAACGGAACTCTGTACAATGTCCGACGCGTGCTCCGGGCCAGCATTGTCGCCGATTGGCACAATCGCCACCCCCTACCGGCAGAAATTTGCGATCCCCCGTCAGCCAAACCTTGTCAATGCACGCGGGGTAATCACGCTGTCGCCGGAGATTAGCGCTCCGGCAGTCTTTAAGGGACTGGAGCACTTCAGCCACCTGTGGTTGCTGTTTTTATTTCATGAGACCCTGGGGCGGGGCTGGAAGCCCGCAGTGAAAGCCCCCCGACTGGGCGGAAACCAGACGCTTGGCGTATTTGCCAGCAGAAGTACTCACCGGCCTAACGGCATCGGCATGTCTGTCGTGCGCAACAAGGGCTGGCAACAAACGGGCTCGCAACTCACCCTTGAAGTTGAAGGCGTTGATCTGCTCAACGGCACACCCATTGTAGATATCAAACCTTATGTGCCCTATGCCGACAGCTGCAGTGAGGCCACGGATACACTGACCACGAAGCATCCCGCTCCGCATCGCGAGGTCATATTCAGTGAACAGGCCGAACGGAAAATTGTCTCGTTGGCACAGCGCTACCCCGATCTCAGATCGTTACTCGCTGGCATACTGGCTCAGGATCCCCGGCCTGCCTACCGACAAAAGCTGGCCGATGAGGCGCGTGTTTACCACGTCACGGTGTATGATGTTGATGTCCACTGGCAGGTCAGCCGTGGCGTGGTTTACGTCACAGACCTTGATCTCCTCACCTAAATCCGACTTTTCGCTTTTTAAGCCAAGCGACAAACTGCTAGAATAGCGCGTCAAACGAAAATCAATTAAGGAAGAAGTGTTCCGATGCGCACCAGTGAGTACCTGTTAGCGACGCAGAAAGAAACGCCCGCCGATGCGGAAATCATCAGTCATCAGTTAATGCTGCGTGCCGGCATGATACGAAAGCTGGCTTCGGGCCTGTACACCTGGCTCCCGACGGGCCTCAAAGTGCTTAACAAAATTGCCGCGATTGTTCGCGAAGAGATGGACCGGGCTGGCGGTGTTGAAGTACTCATGCCGGTAGTACAGCCTGCCGATTTGTGGGAAGAGTCTGGACGCTGGGATGAGTACGGTCCGGAGTTGCTGCGCGTCAAAGATCGCCACCAACGCGATTTTGTGCTGGGGCCAACCCATGAGGAGGTCATCACCTCGTTAGTCCGCAATGAAATCAGCAGCTACAAGCAACTGCCCATCAACCTTTATCAAATTCAGACCAAGTTCCGTGATGAAGTCAGACCGCGATTTGGTGTTATGCGCGGCCGTGAGTTTACCATGAAGGATGCCTACAGCTTCCATCTCACCGATGAATGTCTGGATAAAACCTACCAGGCCATGTACCAGGCGTATTCCCGTATTTTTGAACGTATGGGCCTTGAATATCGCGCGGTTATTGCTGACTCTGGTGCGATTGGTGGAAGCGTGTCCCACGAATTTCATGTGTTGGCAGAATCTGGTGAAGATGCCATCGCCTTTGCCAGTGGCAGCGACTTTGCCGCAAACGTAGAAATGGCAGAAGCCATTGCTCCCGCCCCGCAGCAGCCTTCGGGCGACGCACCGAACACTGTTACCTGTGAAGATGGCATCGCCGCCGTTTGCGACAAGCAAGGGCTAAGCCTGCACCAGGCTGTGAAGCTGATTGTTGTGGTTACTGAAAACGAGGAAGGCGAACCCGGCCATGCCGCACTGGTACTGCGCGCCGACCAGGAACTCAATCAGGTTAAAGCTGAAAAACTTGCAGGTGTCGCCACCCCGCTGCAAATTGCCAGTGAAGAGACGGCGACCCGTGTGTTGGGAGTCAGTCCGGCTTTTGCAAACCCGCTTGACTGTGCCTTACCTGTATTTGTCGATCATAGTGCGGCGGCGTTAGCAGACTTTGTCTGCGGTGCTGGCACCTCCGGTGACGTACTGGTGAATGCAAACTGGCAGGCATCGGTTACCTCGGTTGATATCCGCAATGTGGTGGCAGGCGATCCTTCACCAGATGGCAACGGCCAGCTTGAGATTAAACGTGGCATCGAAGTCGGTCATATTTTCCAACTGGGTAACAAATATTCACAGGCCATGAATTGCGGTGTACTGAATGAAACCGGCAAGCACGAAACGCTGACAATGGGTTGTTATGGCATCGGTGTGTCGCGCATCGTAGCCGCTGCCATCGAACAAAACCATGACAAATATGGCATCATCTGGCCAGATCCCATTGCACCGTTCAAGGTCGCACTCATACCGATGAACATGCACAAATCCCAGCGCATCCGCGAGGCGGCTGAAGCGATTTATTCGCAACTGAAAGAACGTGGTGTTGAGGTGCTCTTCGATGATCGTAAAGAGCGTCCGGGTGTGATGTTCAATGACATGGAATTAATTGGCATACCTCACAGTATTGTGGTCGGGGAGCGAAATCTGGACAATCAGCAGGTAGAATATAAAAACCGCCGCAGTGGCGAAAAACAATTGCTGGATTTAGATGCTGTAGCGGCGTTTGTCCAGCAGGTCTGACATACCGCTTAGCAGAAAAGCGGCGTTTTAATAGCAGGGAGTGAGGGCATGCAGGTAACCTTTTACGGTGTAAGAGGCTCAATTCCAACGCCTGGTGAAGCGTTCACGCGCTATGGCGGGAATACTGCCTGCGTGCATGTCGAGCTTCGTGACGGTACCGATATCATTTTGGATGCTGGTACCGGTATCCGGCTACTGGGCAACAAACTGCGTGCTACTGAAACGCCCATCCACCTGCTACTGACCCATAATCACTGGGATCACATTCAGGGTTTTCCGTTTTTTGCCCCCATTTACCAACAGGGTCGCCCCATTACAATTTACCCGGGCCAGACCAACCTACCCGAGTACGATCAAATCCTCAAACAAATGCAAGGCTCAGTATTTCCGGTTCCTTCAGAGGCACTGGTTTCGGATATTCAGCTGGATGTAAAACCTGACGAGGTGGACAGCTGGACCATCAATGGCGCTACCGTTCGCCGGCTGCCCATCAACCATCCCGGTAAAGGCAGTGCGTATGTGATAGAGGAAAATGGCGTGAAAGTGGCTTATGTCACCGATAACGAGCTCTACCCCCCTTACAAAAAAGAAACAGACTTCCTGACGTTTGTAAATTTTGTCAGGGATGCGGACTTGTTGATTCATGATGCCCAGTATATGGTTAGTGACATGCCGGCGAAATCGGGCTGGGGCCACTCCGTCGCCGAAGAAGCAGTAAAACTGGCCATGGCAGGCAATGCCCGACGGCTGGCGCTTTACAGCCACGACCCGGAACGCACCGACGATGATATTGATGATGTGGTAGCGCACTGTCACCAGTTCATCGACGCGGTAAAATCTGATTTGTCGGTATTCGCCGCAGCCGAAGGTCAATCCGTTTCACTCTAAATCAGCCCTCAGGGAAATGTGACGTGCACGCACTATTACGACGACTCGTCTGGGCAATCAGCCTGGCGGTAAGCTCTGTGGCAATGGCCGAACAACAGGCGCCGACAGAAGACGACAGCCATGATGACGGCATCATTGATTACCGGATGCGCTCGGACCGTGATGCAATAGACAACCCCTTCGCCATCACTCAGCATCATCAAAACTACCTGTTACCGGTCACCTATGTCACAAACCCTAACTCGCTGGGGAACGCTAACCTGACACCGGAAAATGTTGATAACACCGAGGCCAAATTTCAAATCAGTGTGAAGACCCCACTGTATTTACACGACGAGAAAGCCGGTGGGCTTTACTTCGGGTTCACCCTGGCATCGTTCTGGCAACTGTATAACGATGAAGTCTCTAAACCTTTTCGCGAGACCAATTATGAGCCTGAGTTATTCTGGCAGCAAAATACCGATGTGACTCTTCTGGGGTATACCTTTAATACCGTTCAGTTTGGCTTTAATCACATGTCAAACGGGCAAAGCGGCGAACGTTCACGCAGCTGGAACCGGCTGTTTGCCTCACTGCTGTTCTCAAGCAAGGAACATATTTACTATTTGAAGGCCTGGTATCGCATTCCCGAAGATGAAAAGCGCTTTGTTGGCGATCCATCAGGCGATGACAACCCGAATATCACCGACTACTACGGAAAAATGGAGTTTGGGTATGGCACCCGCTTTGGTGAGCTTAAGCTGCTGGCCCTGCTGCGTAACAACCTGAGCTTTGGTAATAACCGTGGCAGTATTCAGCTGAACCTAAGTTACCCGCTGTCCAGTCGTTACGACATCATGGTTCAGTACTTTAATGGCTATGGCGACTCACTGATCGACTATGACCGCTCCCAGGAGCGCATTGGAATTGGCTTTAGCCTGAAGTTTCTGTAGCTAGCTGATCACGCCGGCAGCGCGATAAAGCTGGCAATGCACATCCACCAGCGCCGCGATATCCCGTTGATAACCGCCACCAATGACAGCGGCGACCGGCAGCCCGCGGCGCTGACATTCTGCGAATACCAGCCGATCACGTTCAAATACGCCCTGTGTGGTCAGTGACAAATGACCAAGGTCGTCATGTTGGTGTACATCGACGCCGGCATCATAAATTACAGCGTCAGGTTGCGCCTGTATAAATGCCAGGTGCAATGCCTGATCCAGCGTGTCGAGGTAGTCGTCATCCCCCGTTCCTTTGTCGAGACCGATATCGATGTCAGAGTGCTGCTTGCGGTGTGGAAAGTTTTTCTCACCATGCAGGGAAAGCGTAAACACCGAGGTATCCCCGCGTGCCAGCCATGCCGTGCCATCTCCCTGGTGCACGTCACAGTCAATGACCAGCACGCGGTCAACCTGCGGCGCGTTCAGCATGGTCTTGGCAGCAAGGTATAAATCATTGAACAAACAGAAGCCAGAGCCAAACGTGTCAAACGCATGGTGATAGCCCCCGGTGAGATTGAGTGCCCGGCCATGTTCAAGTGCCAGCGTAGCGGTCAGGCAAGTGCCCCCTACCGCGTGAAGGGTGCGCTGAATAAGTTGCTCTGACCAGGGAAAACCTATTCGCCGCATAGCCTGCTTATCCAGCGTGCCCTGTAGCAGGGCGTCGACATACATCGCGTCGAAATAATCCCGCAATGTCGAAGGGTCGATGGGCGAAGGTGTGACAAACTGCGACGCATCGACACCTTTACCAGCGAGTGCATCTCTGATCCCCTGATACTTTTCAATGGGAAAGCGGTGCCGGTATGGCAAGTCCAGCTGACTGTAAATGGGGTGAAAAACCAGTGGCGTCATAGTTATACCAATGTCTGCACAGGACTAAAGACAGTTGCAGGTACTGATAAGCCGGGGCCGGGCTTGATTTTACCTGCTTCGCATTTCCCTGCGTTCTGCCTGTCTGCGTCGTTGTTACGAGCCTGTTGGGCGCAGTGTATCATGTTCTGACCCCGCGTCAGCGGGTTAGCTGCTCAGGCCGCGGACGACCTGAGCAACATTGTCAGACATTTTGTGCATTGAGCGTGTGACATTGTCGCCCTGAGACAGGGTATGGAACTTTTCTGATGAGTTGACCACCTGTCGGGTGATCAGCTCAACATTGCCGAGCACCGCTTCCTGTTCATCAGCCGCAGCGTTCAGTGCTACCACTACTCTGGCTGTCTCCTTGATGTCACGCACTACCTGGTTAAGTGTTTCAAGCGCTGATGCGGCTTCGGCAGCGTTAGCATCCGATAACTTTTTGCCTTCCTGCATTGCGGTCACCGCCTCTCGCGCCTCGGCTTCAAAGCTGCTTAAGATGTCATTGATTTGTTTGGTCGACTGCTGGGTTTTCGCTGCCAGAGCCCGGACCTCATCAGCCACAACCGCAAACCCGCGGCCATGTTCGCCGGCCCTGGCGGCTTCAATGGCTGCATTGAGTGCCAGCAGATTGGTTTGATCAGCAATTTCGTTGATCACATTAACGACCTTGAGAATATTGGCACTGCGACTTTGCAGTTCACTGACAATTTCACTGGACGCTGTCACCGTAGTGGCCAGTTGCCGGAAGCCCAGATTGGCTTGCTCGAAAGTGGCATAGCAACTAGCAACATTTTCCTCAGAATTGTTGGTCGCTACAGCAACCTGGTCTGTAATGGTAACCAGATTGTGTACAATCTCGCGCAACTTGTCTGTGCTGGCATCCAATGATTGTGAGGCATGTCGCTGCTCGACAGCACCGCTCATGATTGAGGAGTTCACTGAATTGAGTGTGGTGATGGCATTCACCATTTCCTGTTCGGCTTTCTGCAATTCGCTGACCGACGACTGAAGCTTTTGCTGTAGCGTACGTGCAGAGTCTGCCAGCGCGCCCAGTTCATGATTGCTGCGGTATGTCAGCGGATAGGTGTAGTTACTCTTCTCAAGATAGCGGATGCAGGTGGCAATGGCTTTCGTCGGGCGAATAACCTGGCTGCGCAGGCGGAAAATAACATAGAAAACCGACACACAGGAAAGTAAAACGGCCGCTACCAGAATCAGCCACAGTGTGCTGCGGGTGCTGCGTTGCAAGTCACGGGTGGCGTCGCTTGCCTGGCGACCTATTTCATCGGCAATATTTGCAAGAAGTTTCGCGGGCTCGCGGTCGATCCCCCGGACAAAATCATCGCCCACCTTTGGATCAAAGTTTGATGCCATGTAAGCCTCATAACCCTGGCGGTACTTTCTTGCCATCAGCTTGTGGGCGTTCAAAAACTGCTGAATGTCTGCTTTCACGGTCTGACTGACTTCAGAGCGCGAGAGCATTTGCTGAAACTTTTCCTGAATGGCTTTTTCGCGTTGTTGAAACCTGTCCCAGTACTTCTTACGATCATCCGCATCGTGGCCGCGCAGCAGCACGTTTTTCCACTCCTGCACCTGGGTTTTGAAGCGACTCAGCACTTCGTTTACGTCACGTTCGGACCGTATAAGCGTGCTTTCCAGCGTTTCTATATTATTGATGAGGGTAAACGACTTAAAGATAGATGACGCGTTCAGTAACACCAACAACAACAGGCTGGCCAGAACCGGTGTCATGACTAATCGACTGATACTGGTATAGTTCACAAATAGACCTTCCGCTTAAGCAATACAAAGCTGCATCATTAGATAATCAATTTGTGACAGGGCTATGACAGCCCTCATGGTCGCCAGCGACGTTATGTCACTTACTGTATAGCCCCAAAAGCCGCTAGACTGCCCCTCCAGCAAATAACGGTGCTGTAGCCAATAAAAAAGCCCCGCGCATATGCAACGGGGCTGAAACCTGAGTAATTCACTACCGGCAAGGCTGGTTCACAACGATTGCCACGAACCCACCCGGACTGCTATTCCCACTCAATGGTTGCAGGTGGTTTGCCTGAAATATCATAGACCACCCGGGAAATACCATCGATTTCGTTGATGATGCGGTTGGATACCTTGCCCAGGAAATCATACGGCAGGTGCGCCCAGTGAGCCGTCATGAAGTCGATGGTTTCTACCGCACGCAGCGACACTACCCAGTCATACTTACGCGCATCGCCCATCACGCCAACAGAGCGCACGGGCAAGAATACGGTAAACGCCTGTGACACTTTCTGATACAGCTCAGCGGCACGCAGTTCTTCGATGAAGATGGCATCAGCGCGGCGCAGCAAATCGCAGTACTCTTTTTTGATCTCGCCCAGTACACGAACGCCAAGACCTGGCCCCGGGAACGGGTGGCGATACAGCATGTCGTAAGGCAAGCCAAGCTCAAGACCAATCTTGCGTACTTCATCTTTAAACAACTCGCGCAACGGCTCCACCAGCCCCAGCTCCATATCGTCCGGCAGGCCGCCCACATTATGATGCGATTTAATCACATGGGCCTTGCCTGTAGCCGAGCCTGCAGACTCAATGACATCCGGATAAATGGTTCCCTGCGCCAACCATTTCGCGTTGGTCAGCAACGCCGCCTGCTCGTCGAAAACGCGGACAAATTCGTTACCAATGACTTTGCGCTTGGCTTCCGGGTCATCTACGCCGGTCAGCTTGTCGAGGAAGCGCGCTTCGGCGTCGATTTTAATAATGTTCAGGCCAAAATGATCACCGAACATTTCCATCACCTGCTTGCCTTCGTCCAGGCGCAGCAGCCCGTTATCCACAAACACGCAGGTTAATTTATCGCCAATCGCCTGATGCAGCAGCATCGCGGTGACCGAGGAGTCAACGCCGCCGGATAATCCCAGTACCACCTCTTCATCGCCAACCTGCTGCTTAATTTTCTCAATGGCGTCTTCAATAATGGCGCCGGGAGTCCACAGTTTTTCACAACCACAGATGTCCATAACAAAGTGGCT
>CAZDUT010000069.1:2132-13366 GCA_964508695.1 uncultured Alteromonas sp. | reverse complement strand
AACAGACCAATATGCAGGAAGTGTATAACGATGCCTCGCAATACAAAGAGCAGGCGTTAGACGCATTCAAACTGCGTGTGCTGAACCTGGAAGAGTTGGCAAAAATTGAATCAATGTACTGGCAGATCATGGAAAAACTGCAGAAGTGGTATGCCAATGAAGAATATGTGCCCGAAGAACTGCAGGAGTTGGATTACAGCCTCTCATCCCAGTATTTGTGTAACTTTTCGGTATTTCAGTCGGCCGCTGACACCTGGGCGATTGACCAGTTACTGCCGGTGGTGCCACTGACACGCATGAACGAGGCGCCCAGTGTGAACTGTTCACTGGTGGATATTACCTGTGACAGTGATGGCAAAATTGACCAGTTCACCATAGGCCGTGAAATTACCGACGTGCTGCCGATGCACCCGCTGAAAAAAGACGAACCTTATTATGTGGGGTTGTTCCTTACCGGGGCCTACCAGGATGTCATGGGCGATATGCATAATTTGTTTGGTCGTCTGAACGAAGTGCACATTTTCAGTTATGACGATGATCCTGAAGACTTTTATATTGAGGAAGTGGTCAAAGGATCGTCGGTAGAAGATGTGCTTAACATCATGCAGTACAACCCGCGCGCGATGGCGCAGGACATGAAACGGCTGATCGACAAGCAAATATCTACCGGAAGCATCAATCCGCGTGAAGCTGTGCGCTGGACCGATTTTTATGAAAATTGCCTGAGTGGTTATACCTATCTGAAAACGTAGACACAGCGCGAGTTGAAGAACATGGTATGTTGCCATGTTCTTCCTTGCTGATCGCAGCCTTCCACTGCTCATCGCGCCAAGGGGGCCAAATACCTTTTCCGCTATTCGCCGTATAGCCTTAACAGTTCTCTCCTCAACCTTTTCAGATGACGCGACGTGAGAGATACGCGGGTCTTTGTCCAGGATAAATGAGCCTGCCTACACGGCTTACAATGGCAAGCATACCCCGCTTAAATGCAGTACACTAAACCAACTTTTGTGTCGCAGTTTTTTGACAAGTGTGAAATGAAGATATTTGAAAACCCCAATGCAATGCTGAAAAGCAAACATGGTCAGTACCAGATTGCGCTGTTGGGTAATATCGTCGCGGTATCTGCAGAAGGCATGGCTGGCAGGAGTGCCATTGAACGCTATAGCCAGGATATGATTGAGATCATTTCACATTTTAACGGCAAAAAGTGGGCGTTTTTAGGTGTATTACATGGCTCGGCGGTTCTTACGCAAGAGGGCGAGCTAGCGTTGCAACAGTCCATTGAATGGCGCGCGCAATACGGTATGGCATTGGGGGTGCTGGTCACTGGCGACACCACCGTTGAAGCGCTGGTAAAATCCCAGTTTGAAAGAATTTATAATAAAGCCGGGGTCCGGCTCAGAATATTTAGTCACGAAGCAAGTGCGATGACATGGTTGGACCGGCAGGGATTCAGTGCCGACAAGGCCACTGAGTAACGCGCAGGGAGCTATCGGCTTGGTATGCTGCGCAGCTACCTGTTTATGCCCTCAGCATTAATTCATTGCTGATGCGTTGTAGCGCTACTCTTTGTCTTGCGCCTGTTCAAAATAGCGTTCCCAGAATTCAGCCGTGGTGGTGTTAATCATGTTGGACTCCGCATTGGTCAGCATGACATACCCCGCGCCGTAATCGGGTGCAAAGGCCACATCGGCCCGGTAACCTTTCACCCAGCCACCATGATAATTAATGCGGTGACCGTCGAAATTATAAATTCGCCAGCCAAGCCCGTAGTGCGCGGTATCGAGATGATCCCGCCACCCTCGGCGGTAGGTTTCGCGCCGCGTTTCCACGCGAGGCGTGGTCACGGTTTTTATCATTTCATCTGACACAACCGTGGGAAATTCTCCCAGCAGCGCCTGCAGGTAGATCGTCATATCTCTGATACTGGCGTTGACGCCAGCGGCAGGAGCAAAGCGATAGTAATTACTCTCTACCATCCCCTCACGCCAGCGGTTTCGTGCAATGGCTATGTGTGGCCTGGCCCACTCGCGGGACGCCAGTAAGCCGCCTTTTCCGGCACTTGCCGTGCGCATACCCAGCGGGGTAAATAACTCTGTTTGCAGCAAGCGGTGATAGGACGAATTTTGCGTGATGAGATAATAATCCAGCGCACCAAACAGTGCGTTCTGGTAAGTGTAACAGTTACCCGGTGAACAGATCGGATCCAGTTCGCCCAGCGCCCGCAATACCCGCGTCAGGCTGTAGTCTGCCTCAATCAAATTGTCGTAGGCGTTGGGCATAAAACCACTGGACTGACCGACGATATGCTGAAGCTGCAAGCTGTCGCTGGTTTCGCCTTTGAACTGGATATCAGGCAGCAACTCGGCTACCGGGGTATCCCAGCGGATCCGATCTTGCTCTACCAGCTTGGCACTGAGCAGGGCCGTGAAGGTTTTTGACACCGATGCCAAACGAAATACCGTATTCTCGGTAATGGCTTCACCACCGGTATGGGTTTTGCCAAACACGTAAACTTTGGGGGTCTCACCTTGCTGGTAATAGACGAACGCATACCCTGGTACATTGTATTTCAGCGCCTGGCGTTTCACATAACTGGCGTAATCATCCAGCCATGGCTCAGCCTGGAGTGTGTGCGAACATAGTCCCAGCACAAGCAGCGCTATCACGTACGTTATCCGGGTTGTCAGCGCGGCAAACGGAAAAGGCAAGGTTACTCCAAACTGTGGGCTTACCGTTGGTATCGGTAATTGTCATCTTTAGCTTGAGCTATTATGCGTATGGCGGGATAGATAATCAATAAAAGTGCGAACCGCCTGCATAGTATGCAATGAGTTCCGATTTTGTCGCACATTAGCCGTTTTTGTCGCGTAGAATAACGAATATCAGCTCTCGCTCAAAAGCTAAAGGTCCCGTGGAAGTCGCGACACTGCAATATTATCAGCAAGCCCGCTTAAGCCGCGATCCACGGTTTGACGGCAAGTTTTTTGTGGCCGTGAAAACCACCCGGATCTTCTGTCGGCCGATATGCCCGGCGCGATTACCGGCGGAGAAAAACGTCGAATATTTTGAGCATGCAGTGCAGGCGTTAAATCACGGCTACCGGCCATGTCTGAGATGCCGGCCAGACAGTGCGCCGCAATCGCCGGCCTGGCGAGGTGTGCACACCTCGGTGTCACGTGCGCAGAAACTGCTCTGCGCCCTGCCGCCACAGCCCGTTTGTGATATTGCCCGACGACTGGGGATCAGCGAGCGTTATTTACATAAGCTCACCACGCAGCATCTGGGCATGCCCCCCAAGGTTTACCAGAATCTGCAACAGGTATTGTTTGCCAAACAATTACTGCAGCAATCCGCACTGGATATAACCGGGGTAGCTGATGCCGCAGGCTTTAACAGTGTCCGGCAGCTTCAACGACAGCTTCAGCAACATTGTCGGATGACGCCAACGGCAATGCGTCGGCAGGCCAGCAGGTTACCTCACGATACGCGCCGCGACGACACTCCTGTGCTTACCTTGTATTTGTCATACCGGCCGCCCTATGACTGGACACAGGTGAGAGATTTTCTCGCCCGCCGGGCCGTTGACGGTGTCGAAACGGTGACAGACGACAGCTACAGCCGGCAGTTTGTATCGCAAACCGCCATGGGCGTGGTACGTGCTACCCACCAAGCCTTGCATCACCGCTTTTGTATTGAAATCACGCTGTCGTCGCTCACCGGCATCCATTCACTGCTTACCCGGCTTGCGCGTACGTTGGATACCCATGCCGATCCTGCACTAATCAGCTCAGCCCTGCGTGCCGCGGGACTAGCGCCCCAGCATTTTAATCCCGGCCTGCGGATCCCTGGCGTATGGAGCCGTTTTGAAGGTGGCTGCCGGGCCATTTTGGGCCAGCAGGTCAGTGTGAAAGCTGCTATCAATAAATTGTCTGAGTTTGTGGCACATTTTGATACCCAGACGCCCTGGGGCAGAGCATTCCCAACACCGGCCGCTGTGGCTGCAGACGACCTGTCGTGGCTGGCGATGCCCGCGAAGCGTCGTGCGGCGCTGAGACACTTTGCGGCGCTGATGGCCGATGACCCGCATGCCACAGATGAGGCTGTGCTGGCCATTTCGGGGGTTGGCCCCTGGACCCTGAACTACTTAAAAATGCGCGCCGAACACGATCCGGACCAGTATCTGGCCACGGATCTCATCGTTAAGAAGCAAGCCGATAAACTCACCCTTTTTCCTGAGAAAGCGACACCGTGGCGCAGTTATCTGACTGTCGCACTTTGGCAGCTTGCCGACGCAAAGGCCTGATAAAAGGAGCGAAAATGCAGTATCATGACTATCTCGAGACACCGTGCGGCACGCTGGCCGTGTACGCTGATGAAGACGGGATCACCGCAGTAAAATTCGACGACGTAACGGTGCAGTCTGCATGTCCATCAGCGTTAACCCGTGAAGCCTGCAGCCAGCTCAACGCTTATTTTAGTGGTCAGTTACAGCAGTTTTCGCTGCCGTTATCGGCCACCGGCACGGCCTTTCAAAAGCAGGTATGGGCTGCGCTTGCGACAATTCCTTTTGGCCAGACGGTGAGCTACTCAGTCATTGCGCACCAGTTGGATAACCCCAAAGCAGTCCGGGCGGTAGGTATGGCGAACAGCAAAAATCCGATAGCGATCATCGTCCCCTGCCACCGGGTCATCGGGGCAAACGGGACACTCACCGGATACGCTGGTGGATTGCACCGTAAAGCGTATTTGCTGGAACTTGAAGGAGCAAAACAATAACTATGGGCGTTAAACACGTAGCTGCACTGTTGTTTTTGGCCGCTATATGGGGTGGCTCATTCATTTTTATGCGGGTGGCCGCGCCGGAGTTTGGCATTTATGTGCTGGTCGCGATACGCACACTGTTGGCAACACTGGTTCTTGCGCCTTTTATGCTGATTTCAGGCTCGCTTGCCGAGTGCCGTCGCCATTTGCCTGCCATCACCATCGTCGGCTTGATAAATACCGCCATTCCCTTCGTATTGTTTAATTACAGTAGCTTACATCTGGAGGCAGGGGTTAATGCCATACTGAATGCCACTGCACCCATGTTCGGTGCGCTGGTCGCCTGGCTGTGGCTCAAAGATCGATTAACGCTGCCCGCAATCGGCGGCTTAGCGCTTGGGTTTGCCGGTGTGGCTGTCATCAGTCAGCACAAAATAGGTGACGGTGCGCTTAGTATATTACCGATTCTGGCTGCCCTTGCCGCGACGACGTGCTATGGCTGGGCCGCATCGATGATGAAACGCTGGCTTCGCGGCGTAAAACCCATTGTCGTGGCAGCAGGCAGTCAGGCCATGGCTACGCTGATGTTATTGCCGTTGGCATTGTTTACGCTCCCTGAGCAGATGCCCAGTAAGGCTGCGTGGCTCAATGCGGTGGCGCTGGCCATTGGCGGAACCGGGTTTGCCTATATTCTGTACTTCTACCTGATTGGTGCGATTGGTCCGGCCCGCGCCATTACTGTTGCCTACCTCGTCCCCGTCTTTGGCATTGTCTGGGGGCTGATCTTTCTGTCTGAGACCCTATCCGCGCAGACACTGCTGGGCGGTGGCATGATCCTCATCGGTGTGGCACTGACCACCGGAGTCATTCGCTGGCGGCGCCCGCCCGCGGTAGCCCCGCAAAAGGAGACCGACTGAGCGGGCACCGTCCAACCAAGCATAGTCTCACGGCTGAATCAGGCGTCTGCAAGCTGCATGCGAACCAGGTTACTGCCATCGCGGCGCGCCTGGTAAAGGGCATCCTCGGCGTGGGCACTGACTTCTTTTAATGGTCGGCTGCTGGCCGTGAATGACACCCCGAAGGAAGCGGTTAACTGTAGCTCAGGGTGCCCCGGTAACGGTGGCAGTGTGGCAATGCCATGGCGAAGGTTCTTTGCCAGCTCGAGGGCTTCATGCGGACCGGTTTGCGGTGCCAGGATGATAAATTCCTCGCTACTCCAGCGCCCCACAACGGCATCATCGCGAAGACTGTTTTTCAGGAAGCCGACAACTTTATCCAATACATCATCGGCGGTATTGCGACCATAGGTATCGCTGATGGCACTGAAATTATCAATATCAACAAGGATCACACTGACCGATGTGCTATTCGCCAGTAACTCGTTGTAAACGCTCTCGAGGCTTTCCCTGTCGGGCAAACGGTTGGCACTTCTTAGCATCAAATCCGGTTGCATGTCCCGGCGAAAGTAATAAAGCAGGTTATAGATAAGCAGGAACAGGGCGAAAACAACCACCAACAGGGTGACGACGCTGAAGATGAACGCCTGGGAAATTTCTGTCTGCCGCTCATCCAGCGGACTTAACAGATAGACTGTCCAATTGAACTGGTTAAGCTTCACTTCGGCAATAAGGTAGTCGTCGTTGTTAATGCTGATCAGTTTGTTGTTCAGTGCGTCGTTGGCTTTCACATGCTCCGGCAGTTCACTGTACCAGCTCAGATCAGCAAGATTAGTAGACTCTGAATAGGAGGCCATCAGCTGTGGATCAGAAGACAGCATGATGTCGTCTTGCTCATCAACAACCAGAAAATCATAACCGTAGGTCTGCTTATAAGTGTCAAAGATACTGATAAAGCTGCTCAGGCTCTTGCCTACACCGAAAAAGCCGAGGAATTCGCCGCCATTATTGAATATCTTAATGTCCACGTAAAAGTGGGTATCTTCCCACTTACCAATGTCAGCCACGGCTTTATCGGGAATATCTTTGTATTTGAAATACCAGCTGACTTCACCCTTGACCAGCGCAAACGAGGTGCCGTCAGAATTATACTGAGTCCGGTTTTTTTCGCTGGCAATGAAAAACGACATCCCAAATTCCTGCTCCAGGCGAGCAAGGGTGTCATATATTGCTTTCTGATCGGGCGTATCGGTATCCATCAGCGAAACCAGTTCGCGGGATTTCCCCAAGGCCTCGGAAAAATGCAGTGGTTTGACGAGTTGCTCAACAATCAGCGAGATGGCGGGGGACAGCGACTGCTGCTGCGCACGGCTTTGCTCTGCCACGACCTTGGACACGCTGAAATGTACCAGTGTGACAATTGCAATCACCACTACAGCGAATAACAATAATATACTGCGATACAGAGTGCGAAATGCGTTCATTTACTACGCAAACTCCCTTGCCGACATGAACCCAAGGCCATAAGTTGCGTAAGAGTATACCTGCTTGTTTTATGAACTACTAGCAACGACACGAATTAGTCTGTGTGTGCAGGCGTTTGGGGGCGTAGCAAATTCAGGCAGGCGCCGGCAAACGCACCGGTGACGCAAAACAAGGAACTGTCCACGTAATGCATGGCTGATCCTTAAATCTGTCGCTGACTTCCTGAGATGGCTTGGGTACACTTGGCACACCGCTTATCTGTGGTGCCAGGCATGCCGGGAAGTCGCAATTCCGATCCGGCGAACACGGGTCCTGACACAACAACGAACACGTACAAAAAGGAACAAACATGGCATTTTCGGTGATCATATTGGCTGCAGGTAAAGGCACTCGCATGAAGTCCTCATTGCCAAAAGTACTGCACCCTATTGGTGGTATACCTATGGTGCAGCGTATCATCAATACCGTGCAGGCGCTGGACGCCGATAATGTACACCTGGTCTACGGCCACGGCGGTGACAAACTGAAAGCAACCCTAACCGGGGACAACCTTAACTGGTGTCTGCAAGATCAGCAGTTGGGTACCGGCCATGCAGTACAACAGGCTGCGCCTGCGATTAACGATGATGAGGATGTCCTTATTCTGGTGGGCGATGCGCCACTTATCGAGCAACAAACCCTTGCACGTTTAAAAGCGGTTAAGAGCCACTGCGACCTGGCGCTGCTCACCGTGGAACTGGATGATCCGACCGGCATGGGGCGGATTATTCGCAAAGACGACAATATCACTGCCATTGTTGAGCACAAAGATGCGACTGATGAGCAAAAGGGCATCCGTGAAATTAATACCGGCATGATGATGATGGGCGGTGCCGATCTTAAGCGCTGGTTAGGCAAGCTGAGCAACGATAACTCGCAGGGCGAGTATTACCTGACTGATGTGATTGCCATGGCGGCCAGTGAAGGCAAACGCATTCAGGCCGCGCAGCCAGATACGCCGGTAGAAGTTGAAGGGGTGAATAACCGTGTTCAGCTGGCGCGACTGGAACGCGAACTTCAGCGTCGCCAGGCGCAGTCGCTCATGTTACAGGGCGTGTCACTTGCTGATCCGGCACGGCTGGACGTACGCGGTACGCTGACCACTGGTGAAGACGTACGCATCGATATCAACCTGGTCGCAGAAGGCAATGTGATTTTGGGGAACAACGTGAGCATTGGCCCAAATTGCGTGTTACGAAACTGCGAGATTGGTGATGATACCGTGGTAGAGGCCAACTCGATCATCGACGAAGCGGTCGTGGGGGATGCCTGTACCATTGGACCATTTGCACGTCTGCGCCCCGGTGCCGTTATGCATGCAAAAGCCAAGGTCGGTAACTTTGTTGAGATGAAAAAGGCCGTATTGGGTGAAGGCGCCAAAGCCAATCACCTGACCTATCTTGGCGATGCTGAGGTAGGCAAAAATGCCAACATCGGGGCCGGTACCATTACCTGCAACTACGACGGTGCCAATAAATCGCAAACCATTATTGGTGAGTCGGCCTTTATCGGTTCGAATTCATCATTGGTCGCGCCGGTGACCATTGGTAAAGAGGCGACTGTTGGCGCGGGGTCAACCATTACGGGTAACGTCGAGGATAACAACCTTGCGGTGGCTAGAAGTAAACAGCGCAATATCGCAAACTGGTCACGGCCTACCAAGAAAAAATAAGCTGCCACGCCAGGTAGCGCCTGATCAGGCGCTGCCTGGCCTGTAAACCGAGCATAAAAGTGAGGCTGGTGTGATATCAACGTTACTTGTCGGTTTTGGCTTCTCGGCCAAAACGTTTCATCTGCCTTTTCTTCGGTGTCTTGATGACTACCAGATTTCAGGCGTTGTGTCGTCGCGTCCGGACGAGGTAAAGGCGGTATTAGCCGATGTGCCAGTGTGGTCCTCGTTGGAGGAAGCGTTGGCCGCCGTTGATTTCAACCTGGTTGTGATCACAACACCAAGTCATTTGCATGCCGTTCAGGCGCGTGATGCGTTAAATGCGAACTGCAATGTACTTATCGAAAAACCGTTCACGCTCAGCACTGATGACGCCATCGCATTGGTAAAGCTGGCGGATGACAAGGGACGCGCGCTCAGCGTGTATCACAACCGCCGGTTTGATGGTGACTTTCTTACCCTTAAATCGCTGATTGATAACGGTAAGCTCGGTAAGGTTCGTCGCCTGGAGAGCCGCTTTGACCGCTTTCGCCCGGTTCCCCGAGATCGCTGGCGTGAAAATGCCGGTGCCGGGAGTGGCATAACCTGGGACCTGGCCCCGCACCTTATCGATCAGGCTTTGGTATTGTTCGGTATGCCGGATGCCGTATCAGCGGATATTCGTATATTGCGAGAAGACGGCCAAAGCGATGATATGTTTGATATCACCCTGACCTATTCCAGTCTGCAGGTAAAACTGGGAAGCTCGCCGTTTCAGGCCGGACCGACCTTGCGCTTCGATGCGCAGGGCAGCAAGGGCTGTTTTCGTAAATTTTTCCTCGACCCTCAGGAAGGCGCACTGCGCGAAGGTAAGATCCCTGGGGGGAGAGAGTGGGGCGTGACGCCAACAAACGAAAATGGTGTCTTTTATAACGAAACTTCAAAAGAAAATATTGAAACCAAAAAAGGCAATTATTCAGGCTTCTATCAGCAACTTGCTGCCACTATCGTTAGCGGCGATGTCTCTCCGTGCACCGCGAAAGAAGCGTTAATGGTGATCCATATCATAGAACTGGCGCGTATCTCTGCACAAACCAATGCGCAGGTGTTGGTAAAATAATCGACAATTTACTTTCACAAGAAAAGTAAATTGCGCTAGTATAAATTTCATAACGAAAGACTAAATGATTTCATAATGAAACATAGTGACACGCAGCAACGTCGCGATGCCATTGTAGATTGGGTCAATACACACGGCGCTGTTCAGGTAGATACCCTGGCACAACACTTTAGTACCTCAGAAGTCACCATCCGTAAGGATCTGACGCTACTTGCCGATGCTAAACGGTTGATACGTCAGTTTGGTGGCGCCGCCCCACTGACTGCCAGTCACACTACTCAGCCTTCAGTGTCCGGCGGGCAGAAAGCCAGCCTTGGTGCACTCGCCGCCACCTTGATCGCACAGCGCAAAAAGCTGGTCATCGACTGCGGAAACACCACAGCAGCTTTGCTGCCCTACCTGGCCGAATTACCTCAGTTAATCGTGATGTCGAACTCGCTGAATGTCGTGAACACGCTGACACAAAGCCCGAATGAACCGACGGTGCTGATGACGGGGGGAACCTGGGATCCGCACTCGCAGTCGTTTCAGGGGGCGATGGCGGAGAAAACGGTCGCCGCGTATAGCTTTGATATGGCGTTTATCGGGGCCTCGGGGATCGATGTGGCGCGAGGCACCACGACATTAAATGAGCTGACTGGCGTGACCCGGGCGATGGCATCAAGTGCCAGAGAAGTGGTCATTATGGCGGAATCAAAAAAACTGGAAGAGCGTATGCCCAATCTGGAGTTGGGATGGTCTCAAATAACGATACTTATCACAGATGATGGTATTACCTCTGAAGATAAACAACGAATTGAAGCGCAGGGCGTCAAGGTAGTAGTCGCATCGCGTGAAGGAGAAAACTGATGTGTGGAATAGTTGGCGCAGTCGCCGAACGTAATGTAGTAGAAATCCTGCTTGAAGGATTAAAACGTCTGGAGTACCGCGGCTATGACTCAGCCGGTGTGGCACTGTTAAGCGGTGACGGCGATCTGACCCGTATCCGCCGCACAGGCAAAGTTCAGGAGCTCATTGATGCTGTGGCTGAAGGCCATGCGGTGGGCGGTACCGGCATTGCCCACACCCGTTGGGCGACCCACGGTGGCGTGACCGAAGCGAATGCGCACCCGCATTGTTCAACCGAGCGCATTTCGGTGGTGCACAACGGTATTATTGAAAATTACCTGTCACTGCGTGAAAAACTCACAGAGAAAGGCTATCAGTTCACCAGCGATACCGACACCGAGACCATCGCGCATACCGTGCACGAAGAGCTTACGGCCGGTAAAGATCTGCT
>CAZDUT010000069.1:0-2122 GCA_964508695.1 uncultured Alteromonas sp. | reverse complement strand
AGTTTCATGGCGCCTACGGCACCGTGATCATGGACCGCGAAGATCCCTCCAAGGTGGTGGTAGCGCGGTCTGGCAGCCCGCTGGTTATTGGTCTGGGTCTGGGCGAAAACTTTCTCGCCTCCGATCAGCTGGCCCTCTTGCCGGTGACCCGTCGCTTTATCTTCTTAGAAGAAGGCGACGTGGCGCAGATTACCCGTCGTGAAGTGACCATTTTTGATAAAGACGGCCAGCCGGTAGAGCGCGAAATCGTCGAGTCCAATGTTGAACACGATGCCGGAGATAAAGCTGGCTATCGTCACTACATGCTAAAAGAAATTCACGAGCAGCCGACCGTGGTGCGCAATACCCTGCAGCAGCGTCTTGACGAGCGCGGCCTGCTACCGGATATTTTTGGCAAGGGCGCCGACGAGATCTTAAAAGACGTCAAGCACGTGCAAATCATTGCCTGCGGGACCAGTTACCATGCCGGTATGACGGCGCGCTACTGGCTTGAGCAGTACGCCAACGTGTCGTGCAGTGTGGAGATTGCGTCAGAATTCCGTTACCGCAAGTCAATGGTACATCCGAACAGCTTGCTGGTGACCATTTCCCAGTCCGGTGAAACCGCCGATACCCTGGCAGCGCTGCGTCTGGCGAAGGACTTAGGCTATATGTCGAGCCTGACCATCTGTAACGTGCCCGGCTCCTCTCTGGTGCGTGAATCCGATCTGGCGTTTATGACCCGTGCCGGCGCGGAAATTGGGGTGGCCTCGACCAAAGCCTTTACCACGCAGCTGACCGCGTTTTTGATGCTCACCCTGGCCATTGGCGAGCACAAGGGCATGAGCGATGCGGACAAACAGTCAATTGTAAAGGCGCTGCACAGCCTGCCCGCCAAGCTGGAAGAGACCCTGCTTATCAATGACTTTATCGAAGACTTGGCGGAAGAATTTGCCGATAAAAACCACAGCCTGTTCCTCGGGCGGGGCGATCAGTACCCTATCGCTATGGAAGGGGCGCTGAAGCTTAAGGAAATTTCTTATATTCACGCCGAAGCCTATGCCTCCGGTGAGCTTAAGCACGGTCCGCTGGCGCTGATTGATGAAGAGATGCCGGTGATTGTCGTGGCGCCGAATAACGAGCTGCTGGAAAAACTCAAATCCAACGTTGAGGAAGTCCGCGCCCGTGGCGGGATCATGTATGTGTTTGCCGACAAGAATGCCGCCTTCAAAGGCGATGAAAGCATGCGTGTGGTCAACGTACCGCATTGCGAAGCGCCAATCGCGCCGATTGTCTACACCCTGCCGCTTCAGTTACTGTCGTACCACGTGGCACTGATTAAAGGCACCGATGTGGATCAGCCGCGTAACCTGGCGAAGTCGGTGACGGTGGAGTAGGTCAGTTCCACAACCAATAAAAAGTTGATGACTGACTAAAAAAGTCAGTGAATACAGAAGTCAGCAGTTTAAAACAAAAGTTGCTGACTTCTTCGTTTTCAATCAATAAAGTTCTTCACCTTCAGCTATGCACTAACGTTTGCCAATGCGTGCAAATGCTAGGTGCTCATAGCGAAGGTATGAAGTATTTTACCGGAAGACGGGCAGAGGCGCATATGCTTCACTCAGTTCTGCTGAAATGGACTGTACAGACTTGCCTTTAGTCTATCTGGTGGCCTTTTTGTTCCCCCGTTGCCCCCCGTCTGTCAATGATGTCTGGTTGCTAAGGCTGATCAGAGCGTCTACGCTTTAATCACCTGAATCTGTCCGGGAAAAAGTTGTCCGTCACGCTCGTTTGTACCCGGCGTTACCAGTGAGAAATAAAATGCATAAACGCTTTTTACTGGGAATAGTGTTAGTTATCTCACTACCCGCGACGGCGCAGGAGAGCGAAGTAGCGGAGATGTCGGACCCGCTGGCGATTTATACTCAGGGCGGGATTGGGATCTCGGATAAGGGTATAAACCTTAAACTGGGCAAGGCTTATGAAACCGGCGATCCTTCAACTGCTGCCCAGTTTGTGATTGAGGCCAAAGGTTTGCTTGGAGATTGGGCTGGTTGGCGTGCTGATGATCGTACGACCCAGTCGCTGGATTCTGTCAGGTTTCGCAATTTCAACGTAACGCTACCAACTATGCAGGCTTCGC
>CAZDUT010000068.1:0-13406 GCA_964508695.1 uncultured Alteromonas sp. | reverse complement strand
GGACAGGTCTACACCACATGGTATTCGAGGTGGTAGATAACTCTATCGATGAAGCTTTGGCAGGACATTGTTCGGAGATCACGGTACAAATTCATACTGATGGCTCAGTTGCCGTTTCAGATGATGGCCGGGGCATACCAACAGAACTCCACCCGGAAGAAGGCGTGTCTGCAGCGGAAGTCATCATGACCGTACTGCACGCAGGCGGAAAATTTGATGATAATTCCTATAAGGTGTCCGGTGGATTGCACGGTGTGGGTGTATCAGTGGTTAACGCACTCTCCAGCAAACTTAAATTGCGTATTCGTCGCGGTGGTAAAACGCACGAACAGGAATACCAGCATGGCGTGCCACAGGCACCGCTGGCAGTGATGGGGGATACTGAGCACACCGGTACTTCCTTACGCTTCTGGCCGAGTCACGATACCTTTACGAATACTGAATTTCACTACGATATTCTTGCGAAGCGCTTACGTGAACTGTCCTTCCTTAACTCTGGTGTCTCAATCCGTCTTAAGGATGAGCGTGATGGTCGTGAAGACCACTTTAAATATGAGGGCGGTATTCAGGCATTTGTCGAATACCTGAATGACAAGAAAACACCCATACACCAGAAAGTGTTTCATTTCAGCAGTGAACGTGAAGACGGAATTTCTGTTGAAGTGGCAATGCAGTGGAATGACAGCTTTCAGGAAAGTATTTTCTGCTTTACCAACAATATCCCTCAGCACGATGGTGGAACGCACCTGGCGGGCTTCCGTGGCGCATTCACGCGCACACTCAACAATTATATGGAAGCGGAAGGCTTAAATAAAAAGTCAAAGACCAGTGCCAGTGGTGATGATGCGCGTGAAGGCTTAACGGCGGTTATCTCGGTAAAAGTCCCTGATCCGAAGTTCTCCTCACAAACCAAAGATAAATTGGTTTCATCTGAAGTTCGTCCGGCAGTTGAATCTGCGATGAACGAAAAGCTTGCGGAGGTCCTACTCGAGCACCCAACTGAAGGCAAGGTGATCGCGAACAAAATTATTGATGCAGCCCGCGCCCGCGAAGCCGCCCGTAAAGCACGGGACATGACGCGCCGTAAAGGGGCGCTGGACCTGGCTGGCTTGCCAGGTAAACTTGCGGATTGTCAGGAAAAAGATCCCGCACTCAGCGAATTGTATATTGTGGAGGGTGACTCTGCCGGCGGGTCTGCTAAACAGGGGCGTAACCGCAAAAATCAAGCGATTCTTCCTTTGAAAGGGAAGATCCTGAACGTTGAAAAAGCACGCTTTGATAAGATGTTGTCTTCCCAGGAAGTTGCAACCTTAATTACCGCGCTTGGATGTGGCATTGGCCGTGACGAATATAACCCGGATAAGCTGCGTTATCACAGCATCATCATCATGACCGATGCGGACGTGGACGGTTCTCATATTCGTACTTTGCTGCTCACTTTCTTCTACCGTCAAATGCCGGAAATTATCGAGCGTGGCTATGTTTATATTGCTCAGCCACCCTTGTATAAAGTGAAAAAAGGTAAGCAGGAACAATATCTTAAAGATGATGACGCGTTGGTCAATTACCTTACATCGATAGCTCTCGACGGAGCGTCTTTACACACCAGTGATGACGATCCCGGGATTAGCGGTATTGCGCTGGAAGAGTTAGTGAAGAAATATCAGTCTGCGGAAAAAATGATCGACAGAATGCGCCGGGTAATGCCTGCAGCCATTCTATACAGAATGATTTATACGCCGACGATTGATCTGAGCGATTTAAAGGACGAAGGCAAGCTTGATAATATTGCGAAGCATTTCGTCGAGCAGCTGACTGAGCGTGAGAATGATGGGGCGACGTATCGCCATGAAATTCGCCGTGATAACGAACTGAGCGAGTATTACATTACCATCATCATGCGCATGCACGGTATTGATTATGAATACCACATTGGACATGACTTTATTGATTCAACCGAGTACAGCCGTTTGAAGGAGCTGAACCATTCAATCAATAACATGATGGACAACAACGCGTTTGTGCGCAGAAACGACCGTACTCAGCCAGTAGCAGCCTTTAAAGATGCGCTGGAATGGCTGATGGGCGAGGCTAAGCGAGGCCAGTATATTCAGCGCTACAAAGGGCTGGGAGAAATGAACCCCGAGCAGCTATGGGAAACCACCATGGACCCGGAAGGTCGTCGGATGTTGCAGGTGACAATTGAGGACGCCATTGCGTGTGATCAGTTGTTTACCACGCTTATGGGTGATCATGTTGAGCCACGTCGCGAATTCATTGAAGCGAATGCACTGAAGGTTGCGAACCTGGACGTCTAGTAAGCGCCTGGTGAAATCCAAAAGGCCACACTTGATAGTGTGGCCTTTTTTTATCCGCATAATAAGACGCGATGTCCTGACGGCCTATGTAACAACGTATTGGTGGACAAGTCTCAACGTCTGCGGGCAGGGAGATTAGTCGATAGGCTCAAGACCTTCAGCACGCTCATCAATCGCCTCGCGCAGTGAAAATCCGTTCGTTACCCATTGTTTAGCTTCTTCGGCAGTAAAGTGCTCTTCAATCCACGGTTCAGCAGTGTCATCATTAAAGCCAGCTCGGGTCCATTGCTTTGCTTCAAGTGCCGTCATACCCAGCTCTTGCCAGTCATGAGCTTGTTCAGCGGTATACCCGGCAGTTTTCCAGGCATTAATTTGAGACTGTGACATGTTGCCCCAATCGGAATGGCTTGCACAGGCACTTAAAAAGGTCACACAACCCACAATGATTAAATAATTTTTCATATCGTTTCCTGTAATTTTCAAACCCAATAGCCGCGACTTACTGCCACTCCGACCGGTTATCGAATGTTTCTTGGTTAACACCCGTAGCAATAATATATAGGTAATGCCAAGACACTAGGATCTCTTCGTTTTCAACGTTTAATCTTTGGTCAACGAACTCACCTTCAGGCAATTACCTGTTAGATATTAAGGGATTGAGTTTTACAACGAGATGGTAGATAAAAACGAGGGAGACTCGGGTATACTCCCTGACGCGGTGCTAGCAGTATCGCTATGTGGGCCAAATAATGTTCCACGTGAAACATAGAGCATTGATGGAGTGGTAATGGCAGCCTGGTTATCTCGTCTTTTCTTTTCCTTCTACATGTCACTGTTCCTCTCAGTATTAATGACGGGATGGGTGACGTATATCAATATTGGTTTAACCGAAAGCTACCTTAAACACTGGTGGACAGCATTCTGGTTAGCCTGGCCAGCTGCGTTTATTATCGCATTTAGTTGTGCAGGAATTGTAAGAAGAATGGCCGAAGCGAGTGTGAAAAGCTTAGTGAAAGGGTAAAAGCGGTAGATTAACTACCACTTTGCTTTGTAATGATGAGACCCAGTTCATCACCACTGGCTGGCGATATACTAAAGCGATAAACGCCGGTGGTGGAGGGGGTGAACTGCAGGTTTTGCTCGCCCGGATTGCATTCGATATACACAACACTGTTAGACAGTACCGCTTGACCGGAATACTTAGCGCCACAAGTTTGGCCGGGAGACCAGCTTTGATTTGAAATCCGGAAGTCATATGGCTGGCCGTCTGCGATGAGCTCTACATCAACAAACCAGCCACGATTGCCCCCTCGCTCGAATTTGAATGCGGGAGTAGCTTCCCACCAGTTGAACACGCCCCGCAAGTACAACTTATCAAATTGAATTTCTGGCGAAGCGCTGGCCCCGGGTAACGGAAACTGACCACTTGAACTACAGCCTGTGAGAAGGGCAATAAAAAACAATATAGATATACGTCTAATCACACAGAGTTCCTTCATTTTTTGCTTAGCCATGCACCCTCACAAGAGGGTGCATGGACTGAACAGGGTTGGTACTATTTTGCTAGCAGGGATATATCCGCCGTCGTTAAAAATTGCTTACGCAATAACGCTAACAAGCTTAAGCGATTTTGTCTGACAGCATCGTCATCCGCCATTACCATGACGTTGTCAAAGAAGTTGTCAACAACCTCTCGCAGCGTCGCAAGGGCCTTGAGTGCCTGGGTGTAATGCTGATTCGCAGACGCCAGCTCCACATCGCTTTGTACTGCTTTCAGCGCTTCATACAGCGATTGCTCTTCCTCTTGCTGAAGCAGCCCTGTGTCGACAGTCGTATTATCCAAGGCAACATTTTGTTTGGACAATATGTTGGCAACACGTTTATTCGCGGCTGCCAGAGCCTCTGCCTGCTCCAGCTGCTTAAAGGCAGATACCGCCTCAATACGTGCAGCATAATCTGCAGGCGCGGTGGGGCGACGCGCTGACACTGCCTGGATAACATCAATACTGACTCCGTCATCCTGAAGCAATGATACAAAGCGGCCGAGCACAAAATCGACCACCTGGTCGTGGCAATCGGCGTTTGAAAGCTTAGCGCCATAAACGTCGATTGCTTTGGCTACCAGGGCATTGAGATCAACCGACAAGTTGTTGGCTACGATGATCCGTAACATACCAATGGCTGCACGTCGAAGAGCGAAAGGATCTTTATCGCCTTTCGGTAACTGACCAATACCAAAAATGCCGACTAAGGTGTCGAGTTTATCGGCCAATGCCACTGAAATACTGACTTTTTCTGTCGGTAAGCTATCACCCGCATAGCGCGGTAGGTACTGCTCATAGAGAGCCTGCGCCACCGGCTGTGGCTCGCCATCATTTTGTGCGTAGTACATTCCCATGACGCCCTGCACCTCAGGAAATTCCATCACCATATTGGTCATCAGGTCGGCCTTCGATAACAGTCCGGCACGTTTGGCTAACGCGCTGTCAGCATCGATGCTTGCAGCGATATATCCCGCCAGGTCAGCGATGCGTTGTGACTTTTCTTTCAGTGTACCCAGCTGCTTCTGGAAAAGAACGGAATCAAGCTGTGCAAGACGACTTTCGAGACTCTGTTTTTTATCACTGGTATAGAAAAATTCGGCATCGGCAAGGCGAGGGCGGATGACCTTTTCGTTACCCTCGATAACCTGACCGGGATCGCGGCTGTCGATATTACTGACAAACAGAAAGGTGTTTGCCAGTGATCCATCGGCATTAAGCAGAGGCACATACTTCTGATCATCTTTCATGGTGTAGATAAGCGCTTCTTTCGGAACATCTAAAAACGCTTTATCAAAACTTGCTTGCATGACCACCGGCCATTCAACCAGCGATGCAATTTCTTCAAGTAGGCTATCGTCAAAATCTGGCGTCAGGTTTAACGCGTCTGCAGCAGAATCAAGTTGTTGTTTGACAGTGTCTTTTCGCGCCGTGAAGTCTGCCAGAACATAGTGGGCTTTAAGCGACGTCGCATAATTATCGGCATGCTCTAGATCAAAACGTGGCTCACCGTGAAAGCGGTGGCCCAGCATTTCACGACCACTGGTAAGGCCCAGTGCGCTGATGTTAATTACTTCACTGCCATACAGCACGGTAAGGGTGTGCACCGGACGGATAAACTGAGTACTTGAGTTTCCCCAGCGCATCGGCTTAGGAATAGGGAGCTTGCTAATCGCCTGGTTGAGCAAGGCTTCAAGCAATGCAGAGACGGGCTGGCCCTGCACACTAGCTTTGTGTAACAGCCACTCACCTTTGTCTGTTTTCAAGCGCTGCGCATCGCTAACATCAATGCCATTACCCCGGGCCCAGCCCAGCGCGGCCTTGGTTGGCTCGCCGTTGTCGTCAAACGCTGCAGACACAGCTGGACCGCGTTTCTCGACCACCTTGTCAGACTGACTCTCTGCCAGGGCACTCACGTATACCGCCAAACGGCGCGGTGCGGCAAACCAACTGACTGAGCCAAAATCAAGCTCAGCGCCAGACAGCGCCTGCTCGAATTGCTGCGCAAAACTTTCACCTAACGTGCGTAACGCGGTTGGGGGGAGTTCTTCAGTTCCCAACTCTATTAATAAATTATCAGTGCGCACGTTATACCTCCTTATTGCACAGTGGGAAGCCAAGCGCTTCACGCTTATCGTAATAGCTTTGTGCACATGCTTTAGCCAGTGCACGAACCCGCAGGATATAGCGTTGACGTTCGGTAACGGAAATCGCATGGCGAGCATCAAGCATATTAAACGCATGAGATGCTTTCATAACTTGCTCGTATGCCGGCAGGGGGAGGTCGCTTTCAATTAGCGACTGGCTGGCAGCTTCACATTCGTCAAACGTACGGAAGAGCGCGTCGACATTTGCATGCTCAAAGTTATACTCTGACTGCTCAACTTCGTTCTGGTGAAACACATCGCCATAGCTGACTTTGCCCAACGGCCCGTCAGTCCAAACCAAATCGTAGATGCTGTATACGCCCTGAACATACATTGCCAGGCGCTCCAGACCATAGGTGATTTCGCCAGTCACCGGCTTACACTCAAGACCACCAACTTGTTGGAAATAGGTGAACTGTGTGACTTCCATACCGTTTAGCCAGACTTCCCAGCCCAGCCCCCAGGCGCCAAGGGTAGGCGATTCCCAGTTATCCTCTACGAAGCGGATGTCATGAACCAGTGGGTCAAACCCCAGCTCTTTGAGCGAGCCCAGATAGAGCTCCTGAATGTCATCCGGCGATGGCTTAAGCATGACCTGAAACTGGTAGTAATGTTGTAAGCGATTGGGATTTTCACCATAGCGGCCATCGGTAGGGCGACGACATGGTTGCACGTAGGCACTGCTCATGGGCTCCGGGCCCAGCGAGCGAAGAAACGTCATAGGGTGAAAAGTCCCGGCACCCACTTCCATATCCAGTGGCTGAATAATAACGCAGCCTTGTCTGGCCCAGTAATCCTGTAGCGCCAGAATTAACCCCTGGAAGGTTTTTATATCGTACTTTTGCATACTTCCGCTGCTTTACTGTAATTTGATTACATAAAGGTGGGATAGTATACAATCTGAGAGCCTGTGAATGTAGGTGTAACGCAGGAAAAACGCTGATTGTGTAAAGAAAATATAGGATTGAAGGTAATGCATGACGATAAACTAACGCGTTGCGGCTGGGTGACCAGTGATCCGCTTTATCTTGATTACCATGACAAAGTATGGGGTGTACCGGTGACAGACAGTCAGCAGCTGTTTGCCAAGTTATGTCTGGACGGTCAGCAGGCAGGACTTTCGTGGCTGACGATTTTAAAAAAGCAGGCCAACTATGAGCAGGCGTTTCACCAATTCGATCCGCATAAAATCGTCGCGATGTCCGATAAAGAGCTTGAAAGCCTGATGCACGATAAAGGTATCGTGCGTAATCGGCTTAAAATCAAATCTGTTGTGAAAAATGCGCATGGCTTTCTGAAGATTTCAGAGTCACAGCCGTTTAATGAATTTATCTGGCAGTTTACCGGGGGAAAAACCATCGTCAATGCCTGGCAATCACTGGATGATGTACCGGTGGCAACCCATCAATCGAAAGCCATGTCCACGGCGCTAAAAAGGTACGGCTTCTCGTTTGTCGGTGAAACCATTTGCTATGCGTTTATGCAGGCAGTAGGTATGGTGAATGACCATGTAACGGATTGCCACTGTTATGCGTCAGCGTGCGAGCAAGCCCGACGCTGACGGTATAACCCGGGAAGATTCAGAGCTGCTGGCAGAACTGCCGTATGTCAGGCAATTCCGAAAGCACCTTTGATTCGTGCTCAGACTCAATTTGTTCCCGCTCTTTATCTTGCTGCCACTTTTCTTTTGCGCTTAACTTTTGACGTGCTTCAAGGATGGCAAAACCGCTGATTTCGATAAACAGACGATGAATATGCGGGAATTTTTCACGGTAATCCGGCGGGGATCTGAGTGGCAGGGCATCAAGCAGGTTTACCACACGAATTGCACCTTCCGACAGCTCACACTGTTGTTGCTCCATGGCGAGTGTGATCGTCATAATGCTTTCAGTGATGTTATTAACACGGCTGTCGCGAACTTGCTGCTGGCGAACCTTTTGCTGCTTGAATGGTATCAAACGTTTCCAGTGGATCGTCATCATCACTGTCATCTTCAAGATCGATTCCCAATATTTCACATAACTCGCCATGACGGGCGACTTTTTCGTTTACATACGCTTGCTGCTCACGATTAAGTGGCTTGCCTTCATCCAGTTTGTCGAGCAGCGCGGCAAGTTTTGCATCAGCTTCCAACGCGGCAAGCTCCTCTGCCGGCGTCGCTTGTTTGCGCTTGTGGGATTGCGTTGCGCGCTCTTTGCTTGTGTCCTTAATCAGCGGAACAGGCTTTTTGCTGCCATGCCGAGGGTCGGTGTTTTGCACGGTGCCTTTTCCGGCGCCTTTCGACGAAGAGCCAACGTTGTGACGATTGCCGGCGGGCTTACCCTTTTTGGGTTTTCTAACGCGCTCTGAGCGATGTTCGCTGGGCTTGTGGTCGGGATCTTTTCGTACACCGATAAGCCCAACTTTACGGGATTTTTTATTACGTGGCATAGGATCCTTCGAAAGTGGTAAAACGAGTATTATAACCTGTAATCAGGTGTTCTTCTGCATTAATACGGTGTCAGTGCCAGGAAAGGACACCGTATAGCCAAACTTTAGGGCAATGTATTCAAACGTACTCTCGCTATAAAAACAAACATGGGTGGGATCGTTTTTATAGTGCCAGGTGGCAAACCGGGTCTGGTCAATGACGCGCTTCGTCATGATACCCAGCCACCCGCGGGGTTTAAGTAACGTGGTAAGCAGTAACAGTTCTTTTGCCGGATTATGAAAATGCTCAATGGCTTCCGTACAGGTAATAAAATCATACCCCGGCGTCAGTGCTTCAGGGGCGGGGTAAAAGTAAGGATCGTACACGGACATACTCAGGCCGTCGTCTTCAAGCATACCAGCGAGTACAGGCGTTGGGCCGCAGCCAAAATCAAGTCCTCGTTGTCCTGCGTCAACCTTATCCAGAAGCGGTGACGTCATTTTTTGCAGAAAACGTCGATAACCTGCATCGCCATGGTGATTCTGGTGCAAGGTGTATTCATTTTTCTCTGCCTGACTGGAAGGCAGAGAGTCGGGCGGCACAAAAACCAGATTGCAGTGCGGACACTGGAAATAGTCCCGGCGCTTATCACTGTGGTATGGCGTGTCGTCAGTGATTGGTGAATGACATAGCGGACAGGCGGGCATTGAAACTTATTGGATGAGTAGAAAAAGAAAAAGGCGATGATCCTAAGACCATCACCCCATTTATACGAGTGTCTGATGACACCTCTCCCGTTTTGCATGTTACATGCAAATGGCTTCCCTAGCCTTGCTTCCCTTTTTGTTGTTATTTACGAAGCGTATTTATTGTTCTGGGTCTTCCTGACGCTTTATTAATTCGTCCTAAGCTTTCTTATTATTATTGTTGATCTTTAGACCACTTACCTAAGTAGCGCCCTAAAGCTAAGGCGTAGAATACACGAATAAATAAGAAACACAACAGGTTTTATTACAATTCGTTAACAAAATTACGGTTTGTTCCTGCTTAATTAATGTAAGCCCGCAATATAATTAGATAAAATTTCGATGTCTTCATCGGTTAATTTTGTCGCGATATCGCGCATCATGCCGTTCATATCGTTGTGGCGGGTACCTGCACGGAACGCTTTTAATTGTGCAGCGGTGTAGGCTGCATGCTGGCCACTGATATCCGGAAAGCCAGCGAGGCCCATGCCATTACCTTGTGGTCCATGGCAGGCGATGCAGGCTGTGATACCACGCTCCGGGTTACCGCCGCGATACAGCGCCTGACCAGGCTCTACAAACTCTTCAGCTGTCTCGCCGGGCTTTTGTTCCTGGCTGCCGAAATAGGCAGCAAGATCTTTCATATCCTGTTCTGACAGCTGAGCGGCCTGACCATTCATCACCGCATTGTTACGGCCTTCTTCGCCGCCGGTCTCAGACGCCAGCTTAAAGTCTTTTAGTTGTTTTACCAGGTAACTTTCATGTTGGCCGGCCAGCTTTGGATTCATCTCGATTGCACTGTTACCATCAGGTCCGTGGCAGGCAGCGCAAACAGATGACTTGGCTTTTCCTGCTTCTGCATCACCTTCTGCGACAGCATGCGCAGATAAACCCAGTGACATACATACCAACAAACACAATTTTTTCATAATCAATCTCTTAAATGGATCCAACGGCTCGCATGATATACGTGATATCATGCGTATTTTACACATTTACTGCGTCAGAAAAACCTATTCCACGATTAAAGTACGGTTATACAGTGTTTTTGAGCAGTTTGCAGTTCTGATTACGTAAAACATTCGACTTACACGAGGCTGTCATGTCCTATTTCACTAATGCCAAGTTTGCCACAAGCGCACCTGATATCCGTCATTTGATGGCCGATGAAGGCATCGAGGTTGCTTTTGCCGGGCGTTCCAATGCCGGCAAATCCAGTGCCCTTAACGCACTGACCCGCCAAAAGAACCTGGCAAGAACCAGTAAAACACCGGGGCGCACGCAACTCATCAATGTCTTCGACCTGGATGAGCATCGTCGTCTGGTGGACCTACCGGGGTATGGGTTTGCACAGGTGCCACTGGCAATGAAGAAAAAATGGCAACTGGCACTGGGCGAATACCTGCAAAAACGTGAGTCATTGCGCGGATTGGTAGTGCTAATGGATATTCGCCATCCTTTCAAAGATCTCGATCAGGATCTTATTCACTGGGCTGTGGATGCAAAGTTACCGGTACTGGCGTTGCTGACCAAATCAGACAAACTGAAATCCGGTAAGCGCAAGCAACAGTTACTGATGGCCCGCGAGGCCGCACTGGCATTTTGTGGTGATGTCACGGTGCACACATTCTCTGCACTCAGCAAACAGGGGTTAGGTGACATGGAAGCGGTATTGCGAGGCTGGTTGCAACTGGACCAGGGACCTGAGGAATAATCCGGCGGATAAAGAAAAGCCCCAACCATAAGGAAGGGGCTAAAACTGAGAGAAAACACATAAAAACCGTAGATATAGAGTACCCCATAACAGGATAGTTCCGTCATCCTCACATTTTTTTTCAAATTTTTTTCGTCGTTATTGAATTTCAGGCATAAAAAAACCCCGGCAATGCGCCGGGGTTAAGCAAAGGTTTGAAAACAGCGTTCTCACCTCTGTACCCTACAGTGAAGGAGACTATCGCTGACAAACGCAAAATTCAAGTGAAAATGTAATGTAATTACGTAAAATTAATCCAAAGTAGTGCTTTTACGGATATTTTGTAATTAACTTACATTAATGTGCTTCATCCCAGTTTTCGCCAACACCGGCTTCAACCAGCAATGGCACTGACAAGGTTGCTGCTGTCTCCATGATCGAGGTGATTTTTTCGATATAGTGATCAAGCTTATCTTCACGAATTTCGAAAACCAGTTCATCGTGGACCTGCATGGTCATACAAACGTCTTCCGGCGCTTCTTTCTGGATCCACTCATCGACTTTAAGCATGGCCATTTTAATGATATCGGCTGCTGTGCCCTGCATCGGGGCATTGATTGCGGCGCGCTCGGCACCCTTGCGACGTGCGCCGTTACTGGCCTTAATGTCAGGCAGGTAAAGGCGGCGGCCAAATACAGTTTCCACATAACCGTGCTCTTTCGCGCTGGCGCGGGTGGAATCCATATAGTCAAGCACACCCGGGTAGCGCTCAAAGTACAGGTCCATATATTTCTGTGCGTCATTTCTTGGAATATTTAACTGCTTGGAAAGACCAAAGGCAGACATACCGTAAATCAGACCAAAATTTATCGCCTTGGCGCTGCGACGTTGCTCAGCGGTTACGTCATCAAGCGGAATGTCAAAGACTTCAGATGCGGTGGCACTGTGAATATCTTTGTTTTGTTCAAAGGCGGTGAGCAGCCCCTTATCTTTTGAGAGGTGCGCCATGATGCGCAGTTCGATTTGCGAGTAATCAGCGGCAACGAACTTAAAGCCATCCTTAGGCACAAACGCCTGCCTTACACGACGCCCTTCTTCATTACGGATTGGGATATTCTGCAAATTGGGATCGGTGGACGACAGCCTGCCGGTCGCGGTCACCGCCTGGTGGTAAGAAGTATGAACCCTGCCAGTGCGATGATTGATCATTTTCGGCAGTTTGTCGGTGTAGGTACTTTTAAGCTTAGTCAGCCCACGATATTCCATAATTTTGTGGGGCAGGGAATAGTCCAGTGCCAGTTCCTGCAGCACGTCTTCGGATGTCGATGGTGCACCCTTCGGAGTTTTCTTAATGATCGGCAGTTCCATTTTCTCAAACAGAATTTGCTGCAGCTGTTTGGTGGATCCCAGATTAAAACTCTCACCCGCTTCCTCATGCACGGCTTTTTCCAGTTCGCTTATCCGTACCGCCAGGTCCTGACTTTGTTGCGCCAATCGCTGACTGTCTATCAGCACTCCACGCTGTTCCATACGCGCAAGTACACTGGAGAGCGGCACCTCCACGTCTATCAGCAGTGATTTCAGCTCAGGCTCTTTTTGCAGTTTTTGCCACAATACCTGGTGCAGTCGTAGCGTGATATCGGCATCTTCTGCGGCGTAGGGCGCCGCCTCGTCCAAATCAATCTGGTTGAAAGTAAGCTGCTTTGCGCCTTTACCGGCAATATCTTCAAAATGAATAGTTTTGTGATTCAGGTATGCCAGCGCCAGTGAGTCCATGTCATGACGTGTGGCCGTACTGTTGAGCACATAGGACTCAAGCATTGTGTCAAAGGCAATGCCTGACAGTGTAATGCCGTAATTAGCCAGTACATTATTGTCGTATTTCAGGTGCTGTCCCACTTTCAGGTGCTTATCTGATTCCAGTAAGGGCTTTAGCTTGTCCAGTACCAATGTACGGTCTAACTGATCGGGGGCGCCAGGGTAGTCGTGTGCCACTGGCACATAGGCTGCCTCTCCGGGCGTAGCGCAAAATGACAGGCCGACAATTTCAGCTTCCATATAATTCAGGCTGGTCGTTTCGGTATCAAACGCAAACAATTCGGCGCTTTTAAGCTTACTGATCCAGCTATCGAGTGCACGCTCGTCATAGATTATCTCGTACCCGCTGCGATCAATCGTGTGCTCACCGGTTTCGTCGTTGTCCGACACGGTCGATTCTTCGCTGCTGACTTCGGCGTGCCAGCGCTTGAATTCATACTCACCAAACAAGGCCTTCAGTTTGTCGTTGTCTGGTGCTGACGGACACAGGGTATCCACCTGATAATCATCAAGATCCAAATCCACACTGATGGTGGCCAGTTGGTAAGACAGACGCGCCTGCTCCTCATATTCCTGCATTTTCGCCGCCATGGTCTTGGCACCGCGAAATGACAGGTCGGCAATCTTATCGAGGTTGTTATAAATTGCGTCAATGCCGCCAATACCGTTTAGCAGCGCCTGTGCACTTTTGTCACCGACGCCCGGGACGCCAGGAATGTTGTCGACCTTGTCG
>CAZDUT010000067.1:0-13440 GCA_964508695.1 uncultured Alteromonas sp. | reverse complement strand
TGCCTGTCCGGAAGATTGCAAATATTGCCCGCAGAGTGCGCGTTACGATACCGGCCTTGAAAAAGAACGTCTGCTGGAAATTGAAAAAGTACTGGAGCGTGCCCGTGAAGCCAAACAGGTTGGCTCAACGCGTTTTTGTATGGGGGCGGCGTGGCGAAATCCGAAAGATCGTGACATGCCTTACGTGCTAAAAATGGTCCGGGAAGTGAAAAAGCTCGGTCTTGAAACCTGTATGACACTGGGAATGCTCAGTCGTGATCAGGCGGTAGCGCTCAAGCAAGCTGGCCTGGACTATTACAACCATAACCTTGATACATCCCCTGAATATTATGGCGACATCATTACCACGCGTACCTACGATGACCGCTTAAATACACTGGAAAATGTGCGTTCGGCAGGCATGAATGTTTGCTCAGGCGGTATTGTAGGAATGGGCGAAAGTGCCGGTGATCGTTCCAGCCTGTTGATGCAACTGGCGAATTTGCCGGAACACCCACAAAGTGTACCGATTAATATGCTGGTGAAGGTAAAGGGCACGCCGATGGAGAATGTTGATGATCTCGAACCCTTTGAGTTTATCCGGACAATTGCTGTCGCACGAATTATGATGCCAGCCTCTCACGTGCGCTTGTCTGCCGGTCGTGAAGATATGAACGAACAGATGCAGTCGCTGTGTTTCCTGGCAGGCGCCAACTCTATTTTCTATGGCTGCAAACTGCTGACCACGAAAAATCCGGACACGCATGAAGATGTCATGCTGTTCAAAAAGCTGGGGATCAACACCGAGCGAACCCGCGAGTTTTCCGATGAAGCCCACGCACAGGTATTGCAGGAAGAAATGGCGCAGGCGCAGCAGCCTGATACGGAATTGTTTTATGACGCCACTGCGCCGCGCGCAGAAACTGTTCAGCGCTGATGGCCTTCAGTTGGTTGGGCGACACCCTGAACGCCCGGGAAGAGGATGGGTATCTGCGGCGTCGCGTTACCCAGTCCTACGAAAAAGATAACATCATTTGTATTGATGGTTTGCATTACCTGAATTTTGCCAGCAACGATTATTTAGGAATGCGTCATCATGAGGGCGTACTGCAGGCCTGGACCGAAGGCCTGGCGCAATACGGCGGCGGCAGTGGCGCATCACCGCTGGTAACGGGGCATACGCAGGCCCATCAGGCGCTGGAGGTGTACCTTGCCCGTCATTTAAAACGTGAAGCGGTACTGCTGTTTAACTCGGGCTTTGCTGCGAATCAGGCAATTTGCCAGGCGCTGTTTCACAAAGGCGGCGTCATTATCGCCGACAAACTGATGCACGCATCTTTTCTTGAGGGGGCGCAGGCCTCCAAGGCGACGTTAAAACGCTTCGCCCACAATGATGTTGCGCACCTTGAGCGACTGCTGCAAAGCGACGTGAAAGGCGACACACTGATTGCGACCGAAGGCGTGTTTAGCATGGACGGGGATGTCGCCCCGGTTGAAACATTGTGCAGCACAGCCAAACAGGCAGATGCATGGCTGATGATCGATGATGCCCATGGTTTTGGTGTATTAGGCAAGCAGGGATTTGGCACGGTAGAGCAACATAACCTTTCTCAGCAGCAGGCCGCGATTGTCATGGGGACGTTTGGTAAAGCAATCGGCACTGCAGGTGCTTTTGTCGCAGGCAGCCAGTCTCTGATTGACTATCTGGTGAATTTTGCCCGGCACTATATTTACTCCACCGCGATGCCTTCTGCCCAGGCTGTTGCGACCCTGTATTCGCTGACGTACCTTCAGACTTCAACGGTGCGTGACACATTGCAGCAAAATATTGCGTACTTTCGCCAAAAAGCATCAGACGCCGGTCTTGAGATCATGCCATCTGCCAGCCCTATTCAGCCTGTGCTGGCAGGCAGCCCCGCACAAGCCATTGCCCTGGCAAGTGCACTTAAAATGCGCGGCATCTGGGCGGTGCCAATGCGTTACCCAACCGTGCCTAAAGACACTGATCGTGTTCGCCTGACGCTAAATGCGGGACATACCCAGCGTGATATTGATGCTCTGGTGGACGCCCTCGCACTGGCTATGGAGTCCATCGGCCCATGAATCAGGCGATTGTCCCCCCATCCGGGCTTACCGGTAAACTGAATAAAAATATTGCCCAGCGCTTTTCGCGAGCGGCGAAGCATTATGATGAGCATGCTATCGTGCAGCAGCAGGTGGCCAGCGATGCCATTAACCGGTATGCGTGGCAGCGCGATGATATGGTGCTGGATGTAGGCGCCGGAACTGGAAATAACACGCACACCATTGCGAGTAAAGTCGGCCATGCTGTGGGGCTGGATCTCTCGCCGGGTATGGTGGCAGAAGCGCACTATCGTTATCCCCATCTGCCGTTCATCGAAGGAGACGCAGCGGCGTTGCCGCTAGGCGCTGAGCAATTTACTGTGGTGTTTTCGTCTATGGCGCTGCAATGGTGCCCTTCGCCCTCTTTAGTGTTGCGTGAAATGTATCGTGTGTTAAAGCCAAAGGGCAGGGCCGTGCTGGCAATTATGGTAGACGGCTCCTTTGCTGAATTGCAGGCTGCGCGCAATTGTGCCCGGTTGGGCGATAGCCTGATGCCGCTGCACACCGCGGATAACTGGCTATTCAGTGGTCATTCGTCAGCCTTGCAAGTAATCTCGCATCATCATCAACAGTACACGGGGGAATTTCATGACGTCGTCAGTTTACTGCGGTCAATCAGTCGGGTGGGGGCAAGTTTTACCACCAGTTCCGAACGTCCGATGGGGCGACGCGATTTACACCGGCTGGCGAGGGCGTACCGGCAAGCGTTGACACCACGAAACACGCTGCCACTGAGCTATCAGATATTACACCTTACTTTGGAGAAGCCATGAGTCAATTCTTTGTTACCGGCACCGATACAGAAGTGGGCAAGACCTATGTCAGTTGTCAGTTACTGCGGGCTGCCTGTGACGAAGGCTTACATGCTATTGGTTACAAGCCGGTGTCTGCGGGTTGCGAGCGCATTAATGGACACTGGGCTAATGAAGACGCTGTGGCTATTTTACAGGCGGCCAGCCCCGGGTTAAGCCTTGATCAGATTAACCCGGTTGCCTTTGATGAGCCTATTGCGCCGCACATTGCCGCGGCAAGACAGGGAACGGTTATCGACCAGCAAAAAATTGTCGACGGCTATCGCTCGCTGAGTGATTTATCGCCGGACTTATTGCTGGTGGAAGGGGCCGGAGGCTGGCGGCTGCCCATCGGCAAAAACGCGATGATGTCAGACGTAGTTAAACATTTGCAGCTGCCGGTCATACTGGTGGTGGGTATGCGTTTGGGCTGCCTCAATCACGCCCTGCTGAGCGCAGAAGCTATTCAGCGTGACGGGCTAAAGCTGGCAGGCTGGGTGGCAAACCAGCTAAGTGAGACAATGCCGGTTTACCATGAAAACCTGGCCTACCTGCAGGCCGCCATGCCAGCCCCGATGCTTGCTGAAATTCCCTTCAAAACAGCGCCTGATAAAGCCGCAATGGCATCATTCCTCAAGCAGGTACTGTAAGTCGCTATCGGTATCAATGGGGCGCTTTTCGTTTCCAACAAACACGAAACCGCCTAATTCACCCTTAAGCTTCAGGGTGTTATCGGTTAATACCAATGCTGTACCTTCACGAATGCCCACTACCGGAGTGGTGGGATTTAACGTGGTAAACTCTGCCAAACGCTGATCGCGGGTTTCGCCATTGTGATTCGGAGGCTGATAATCGCTGTAGTGCGGATTTAGCTGGAAAGGGACAACTGCCAGCGCGTCAAAACTGGGCGGCTGAATGATCGGCATGTCATTAGTTGTACGTATGCTTAGCCCACAGATATTCGAACCGGCACTCCAGCCAATGTAGGGCGTTCCATCGGCAATGGCATGCTTGAGTGGCACAACAAGGCCATCACTGAAAAGCTGGTTTAGCAGGTGAAACGTGTTTCCGCCGCCGACCAGAATCGCCTGGCCGGACTCCTGGGCCTGATGAATGGCAAAGACAGGATCCTCAAAAGTGTGGATACCCGTAATCGTGCACTCGGGAAGCGCCTCCGCCACTGCACTGACGTACTCGTCATAGGTCTTGGTGACGGCTGCGTAGGGGATGAACAGAACGTCGCGAACGTCACCCAAGTGTGCCAGAATATGGGCCCGCGCATGTTCAAGATAAGCTTCCTCGCCTTGTCGGGAACTGCTGAGCATTAAAACGTGTGCTGTCATGGTGTCTCCACTTCAATTCGAGCCGCTATGATACGCGAAACGGACAGCGAAGTTTAGTCGCTGCCCATCAAACACTTTTCGAAAAAGGTAGTGCGTATGTCAGATCGTCCTTCTGTGCTGTTTGTGTGCCTTGGCAATATTTGCCGCTCACCGACAGCGGAAGCTGTGTTCAGGAAAAAAGTGGCCGAGGCAGGTCTGGATGTTCACATTGATTCTGCCGGAACCCACGGTTACCACATTGGCAGTCCGCCAGACAAACGCTCGCAACAAGCTGGTATCGCCAGAGGTTATCGGTTCGATAAACTCAAGTGCCGGCGGGTGGAAAGCGATGACTTTGGTCGCTTTGATTACATTCTGGCCATGGATGAAAGTAACCTTAAAAACCTGAAAAATATGGCAGAATCAGAACACCACAATAAAATCGCGTTATTTTTGTCCTATGCTAACAGTGATGAAACTGAAGTCCCTGATCCGTATTACGGCGGTCAACGGGGCTTCGAGCTTGTTCTTGATCTTATTGAAGAGGCGTCAGACGGCCTGATTACGCATATCAAACAACAATGAAAAAAAATAAACGCCCACTGCTGATACTGCTTGTTGCCTGCCTGATCTGTGCGGTCGGGATTATTACCGTGACGCTTGAAAGCGATGTGGGGGCAGATGTAAAGCAGCATATTATCCTGAATCTGCAATTGCCGATGATCCTGACGGCTGCATTGGTGGGCGCGGTGTTATGTGTCAGTGCCGGGAGTTTGCAAATCGTGCTGCGAAATCCCCTTGCTGACCCGGGCATTATCGGTATCAGCAGCGGCGCCAGTCTGGTGGCAGCAGCGTTGCTACTGTTGCCCGGCATGACCACAGTGATCCCGTTTCAGTACCTGTTACCCTTCGGGTGCTTTATCGGTGCGCTGGCATCAACATGGGTCATATATCAAATCGCCCAGCGGTTACAGGGCGCAGCGATGGCGGTAATTTTAGCGGGTATTACCATTTCTACCCTGGCGGGAGCGGTGATTGCCTGGCTGTATATGTTTAGTGATGCCCAGTCATTGCGAAACCTGACGTTTTGGCTAATGGGAAATTTATACCAGACAGACTGGACGGTATTGTTAATCAGCGGTCCGGTAATGCTAGCGAGTATTGCCTTTCAGTTGCGCCAGGCCCAGGCGCTTAACTGGTTGTATGGCGGCGATGTTGCAGCTGCTGCCGCAGGGACATCGCCAGAAAAACTTACGTTGCATTGTCTGGTTGCGGCTGCCATTGGAGTCGGCGCCGCGGTAGCCGTCGCGGGCTCTATTGCCTTTTTAGGTCTGCTGGTGCCACACCTGCTGCGTCTTACCATTGGCTTTGATAACCGACGCGTGTTGCCAAGTGCAGCCCTTACTGGTGCGCTGGTACTGTTATTGGTGTCGCTGGTTACCGAACTCACAGGCAGTGTGACATTTCCGGTGTCAATGCTCACCGCGACAGTAGGCGGGCCACTGATGTTGTATGCCCTTTTCCGGGGGCAATATCGCTTATGAAACGTATTCATGCCAGCGCGCTGGCCGTCGATAATCGTCTAATGCCTACTGAGCTCACCATTAGTTCAGGCACGTGTTTGCACGTACTGGGTGAAAACGGTGCTGGAAAATCAACGCTGTTAATGGTGTTGGCGGGTTTACTTCCTGCAAACGGTGGGTCGGTAACCATTGATTCGACATCGGCTCATGCATTGCCGGCAGCAGTTATTGCGAATTACCGCTGTTTTCATGTGCAGCAACCCGTCGACCCGTTTGGCGTCAGTGTCAGGGAGTATTTGTCATTTTTCAGTGCTGCATCGGTGTCCACACTGCTGCCGGGAGCCATCAATGATGTGCTGGACATTGCGCATTTAACTGGCCGCAGAATCAGTGAGCTTTCCGGCGGAGAGCGCCAGCGAGTCGATATTGCCCGCAGTCTGTTGCAGATATGGCCAGCCATTCGGGAAGGGCGGGCGCTGATCTTTATGGATGAACCGTTCAGCAGTCTGGATATCCGGCACAAATACGGTCTTGCACAATACCTGATGTCACTGAGTGCCATCGGTAACATTTGTGTGATAAGTTCCCACGACTTAAGCCTTAGCGCCAACTATAGCACCGATGTTTGCCTGCTCCACCAGGGACGGGTTATTCACCAGGGGAAACCCGGCGATGTCATGACCGCAGCAAACCTTCGCACAACGTTTCAGTGTGATATGCGCGTGGAACAATCAAACGACTTGATAGAAATTCACGTAATACGGCCTGCGACGCCCAGGTAACTTGTGGTAAAGTGACGCTACGTCCACCTGACTTCTGACGTCTTATCACAAGGAGACTCCGTTGAGTAACTGGCAACCCGACAGCTGGCGTTCAAAGCCTATTCTGCAGCAACCCACCTACGATGACCCTGAGCAGGTTAAACAGGTAGAAGATACGTTAAGTACTTACCCGCCACTGGTATTTGCAGAAGAGGCGCGTGAACTGCGTCGCCAGCTTGGTGATGTCAGTATGGGCAAAGGGTTTCTCTTGCAGGGCGGCGATTGCGCAGAGTCATTTGAAGAATTTAACGCGCCGAAAATTCGTGACACCTTCAAGGTGCTGCTGCAAATGGCTATTGTGCTGACCTTTGCCGGGCGCTGCCCGGTAACCAAGGTTGCACGTATGGCCGGACAATATGCCAAACCTCGATCTTCCGATATTGAAACCCGTGGCGATATTTCGTTGCCCAGCTACCGTGGCGATATCATTAACAGTTTTGAATTTACCGAGAAGGCCCGCCGGCCTGATCCCAATCGCTTGCTGGAAGCCTACCACCGCAGCGCTTCGACACTGAATTTGCTGCGCGCGTTTGCGCAGGGGGGCTTGGCGGATTTACACCAGGTAAATCGCTGGAACATGGCGTTTGTTGAAAATAATCCGCTTAAAGATCGCTACCAGGATATGGCAAGGCGAATTCAGGATACGCTGGAATTTATGGATGTCATTGGAATCAATGCGACATCCAGCGCAACATTGCATGAAACCTCGCTGTTTACTTCACATGAAGCGTTGCTGTTAAATTATGAGCAAGCCCTGACCCGAACTGATACGCTGACCGGTAAACCTTATGACTGCTCGGCGCACATGGTGTGGATTGGTGAGCGCACACGCCAGCTTGATCATGCGCACATTGAATTTTTCCGTGGGATCCATAACCCCATCGGTGTGAAGGTTGGGCCGACGATGCAGCCTGATGAGCTTATTCGTCTTATTGACGCCTTGAACCCGGAAAACGATCCTGGCCGTCTGACGCTGATCACGCGAATGGGAGCGGACAACCTGGCGGACAATTTGCCTGCGTTGTTACGCAGAGTGAAAGCTGAAGGGCGCCATGTGGTGTGGAGCTCTGATCCTATGCACGGTAATACGTTTAAGGCATCCAGCGGCTACAAGACCCGTGACTTCGATGCTATTTTGCGGGAGATTAAGCAGTTCTTCAGTGCCCATGATGCCGAAGGGACACATGCAGGTGGGATCCACCTGGAAATGACCGGGCAGCATGTTACCGAGTGTACAGGCGGAGCATATAAAATCAGTGATGAAGACCTGGCGCAGGCGTATAAAACTCAATGTGATCCGCGGTTAAATGCCGATCAGGTGCTGGAAATGGCCTTTTTGGTTGCTGATCACCTGCGCAACTAGCCCTCGCTGGCGGTAGCCAATCAGTGCGCTATCGCCGCCTGACGTTCTTCTTCGGTGAGGATACCGACCAAAATGGTCTGACGACGCAAGCTGGCTGTGCGCATATCATCGGCCAGCAGCAGACTGCGAAACAATTGCGGATCATCAATACTTTCTAAAATGCCGTGCCACAACAGGTAGCTGCCATAGCGCATCATGCCGCCACTGTAACGTTGCTCCAACACGTCATATGCCTGTTCTACAAGTGTAGGTTGCGCGATTAACTTATCTGCCATGGCCGCGTGGATTTGTGTAATATGGCGGTCGATGTCGGCCTGCTTTTGGCGTTTGGGTCGTGCGTACATAATCGGCGCTCTGGGTTTTTACACAGCAATTTTATCAGGCGGCTTACTGCTCGTCGACAAGGGGGGCAATGACCGCCTCCAGCCCGTTAACCTTAATTTCATGCATCAATGCCAGTTGTTCACCCAGCTTACCCGGAGGAAACCCCTTGTTGGAAAACCATACCAGGTAGGGCTCTGGAAGGTGGGCGAGTTTACGGCCTGCATATTTTCCAAATGGCATGGTTTGATTGACCGCCCGCTTGAGTTCCCTCGGATCCATGTCAGTCCTCCTGTTGCTGGGCATGCCACAACGCGCTGTACAGGCCCCCCTTATTGAGCAATGCTGTGTGCGTGCCGGTTTCGGCGATACTACCATTACGCAGTACAATGATCTTATCAGCATCGACCACTGTGGAAAGGCGGTGCGCGATGACCAGGCTGGTGTGGTTTTTTGCCGCCTGACGTAGCGCGCCTAAGATATGTTGTTCGGCGTGGCTGTCCAGTGACGATGTGGCCTCGTCAAATACCAGAATAGGCGGGTTTTTTAATAATGCCCGGGCAATGGCAACACGCTGTTTTTCACCGCCGGAAAGTTTGAGTCCGCGTTCGCCGACGCGAGTATTGACGCCCTCAGGCAATTGCGCAATAAAGTCGTCCAGCTTGGCCAGGGAAATAACACGGCTAATATCGTCATCGCTGGCATCCGGCCTGCCGTAGCGAATATTTTCATACAGTGTATTGTTAAACAGCACCGTGTCCTGGGGAACAATGCCGATGTGCTTGCGCAGAGACAGCTGCGTGACATCGGCGATATTTTGTCTGTCTATTAGTACCGCGCCGTCGGTCACATCATAAAAACGAAATAGCAGCTTAATCAGCGTCGACTTTCCGGCGCCGCTTTCACCAACAATCGCGACTTTTTCACCGGCTTTTACGGTAAATGACAGGTTTTTCAGAATGGGACGTTCAGCCTGGTACTGGAAGCTGACATTTCTGAATTCGACCTCGCCCTCAGGCACGGTCAGCGACTTTGCGTGGGGGCGGTCCTGAATGGCGGGCGTGGTTTCCAGCAAGCTGAACAGGTTATCGATATTTGCCAGCGCGCCGCGAATTTCCCGATACACAAAACCTAAAAAGTTAAGCGGCATGAAAATCTGCATGGTGAATGCGTTAATCAGTACAAAGTCACCGATGGTCATGTCACCCCTGGCTACGCCAAGCGCCGCATTGGCCATCATGGCTGTCATCGCTATGGCGATGATCAGTGCCTGTCCACCGTTTAACGCAAACAACGACAAGCGGTTCTGGCGTCTGGCCTGCTCCCATTCCGCCAGCGCACTGTCGTACCGGTTGGCTTCAAATGCTTCGTTATTGAAATACTTCACAGTTTCAAAATTAAGCAGACTATCTACTGCCCGGGTATTGGTGCTGGAGTCCGCTTCGTTCATCCGCGCTACGTAGCGTGTGCGCCAGTCTGTGGCTTTCATGGAAAAAAGTACGTACGCAACCACGCTACCCAGAATAATCAGCGCAAACGAGGCACCGTACTGGGTTAACAGCAACCCCACCACAATGGTGATTTCCAGCAGTGTAGGGAGGATATTAAAGACCATAAAGCGCATCAGAAAACTGATACCCGACGTTCCGCGTTCGATATCGCGGGAAAGCCCGCCGGTTTGTCTGTTAAGGTGAAAATCCAGGTGTAACCGGTGCAAATGCTCGAACACGGTCAGTCCCAGGCGCCGCATAGCACGCTCGGTTACCCGCCCAAATAAGGTGTCTCTGACTTCGCCTAACAACACATTAAGTAGCCGTAACACACCGTATGCGATGATAAGCGCGATAGGTACGGCGAGCAGAACTTTAACGGTATCGTCAGCGTTTAAACTATCTACGGTATATTTGAGTACATATGGAAGACCGATGCTGGCCAGTTTTGCGCCCACCAGACAGAGCACGGCGAGCGCGACCCGACGCCGAAATTCGGTCAGATAGGGAATAAGCTGGCGAAGTACCTTCCAGCGCACGGGACTGCTGATGTCAGTAGGAAAACGAGAACGACGCATAAAGCAAACCGATACTGAAAATAAGAAAAGATGGGCTCTGAATACCAAAGACCACGTATTTATGTAATGGTATCCTGCTGATGAAAGCCTGCTACCATAAAAAGTCCGGGGACGTGTAAAGTCTCACAGTTCAGCCTGACAACAACTACCTGCTGCGCATGGTACAGGAAATTCACTTGTGATGTCAGCGCAGTACTGGTGTCCAGACAAAGAGAGTTACTTTGCTTAAAGACAATTACGGACGCGAATTTCACTATTTACGGCTATCAATTACCGAAGCCTGCAACTTTCGTTGTCGTTACTGTCTGCCGGATGGCTATGACGGGCCGTCAAGTGACACGTTTATGTCACTGGCAGAAATCGATACGCTGGTGCGGGCGTTTGCCGGACTGGGAACCAGCAAGGTGCGGATAACCGGTGGAGAGCCGTCGTTACGCCGTGATCTTACTGACATTATCGCGCAAACAAAGGCAACACAGGGAATCGATAAGGTTGCCATGACGACCCACGGTGGGCGACTTGAACGATCAGCCCAAACCTGGCACGACGCCGGACTGGACCAGGTCAATGTCAGTATTGACAGCTTAGATCCTCACCAGTTTAGCGCCATTACGGGGCATGACAGTTTGCAGCAGGTGTTGCGCGGCCTGTCGGCCGCAACTGACGCCGGGCTGAAGGTTAAAGTGAATACCGTATTATTGGCCGATTTCTCCGAAATGCGTTTACAACGCTTCCTTCAGTGGCTAAAAACGACACCGGTCACGTTACGCTTCATTGAATTGATGGAGACCGGCGAACATTCCGACTTTTTCATCCATCAGCATCAGTCAGGCACCCCGTTGAAAGGTTATCTTGAACAACGCGGGTGGACGCCTATCGACCGGGACATCAATGCGGGGCCGGCGCTTGAATATTCGCACCCTGAGTTTGCCGGGAATATTGGCCTGATTTTGCCGTACAGCAAAGATTTCTGTCGAAGTTGTAATCGACTACGGGTTGCTGCAAATGGTAACTTACATTTATGTTTATTCAGTGAAGAAGGCATTTCAATGCGCGCACTACTCCAGGACGGAGATGTGGCCGCAGTGCAGGCTTTCCTGCGTTCGGCACTTGGCAGCAAACACGAAAGCCACTTTTTGCACGACGGGAATACCGGTGCGACCAGGCACCTTGCGATGTTAGGAGGATAATAGCATCCATGTGGATTGATGATAGCGATCGCTTACGTTACGAGTTCGTTGAGGAACGTGACGCTGAGTTTTTATGGGAACTGGATCAGGACGAGGACGTCATGAAGTTCATCAATGGTGGCAGTAAGACGTCACGCGAAGAGACCAATTCAGTCTTTATACCCCGGATCAAAGCTTTCAGTAACCCGTCGCTGGGCTGGGGGTTGTGGCGCGTGATTAACAAGCAAAATGATGAAAGTATTGGCTGGATCCTTGTCAGGCCTTTTGGCTTTTTTACACCCTCTCCACAGTCGGAAAATCTGGAATTAGGCTGGCGATTTAAGCGAAGTAGCTGGGGACAGGGGTTTGCTCTGGAAGCCGCTAAAGCGGTGCGCGATGCGTTGCGAGACATGGGCGTCGAACGGTTTTCTGCCATTGCGGTACCGGAAAACACCCGTTCGATCAAGCTCATGGAAAGTCTTGGCATGACTTACGAGTCAAAGGAACGCTACACCGATGACGTCTTTGACGGTGACATTGTGGTGTATGGGCAAAACTTCTCACGTCACAGCTAAATACACACGGTCTGCCAATGTGTGATCAGGCCAGGCCCTTAAGTATGTCTTTGACACGCTGGTAGCGCCGTTCCTGATCATCATTTAATTGCACAGATTCTATGGTTTGCTGGCACTTGTGAATTATGGCAGGGCTGGTGCGGTACCTGCTGCGGTGCGAGCGCCGGTTGACGGCGGCGGCCTGCAGCAGGTTCAGAGCGATAGCCGGATTTTTAGGCATGACCCTGAAAGCCTGACTAAAAGTCGACAACGATTTCTTCATGTCGCCACTTTTATAGTGGTGCACAGCCGCATTGTTAAGCTCTTTCGGACTGAGTGCAATTTCCGTTTTTTCCAGTTTTTCCTGGCGAATATAGTAGGTAAACAGGCGATTATCCGGACTTGTCCGGCACCGGCGCTCAACTTCGTCGAGCAGTTTAAGCGCATGTTCCTGCAAGCCCACCTCATGAAACGCCTTAGCACGGTCGAGCAATGCCTCTTCACTCTCAGACTCCCAGCTATCGGCACTAAGCTGATTAAGCAATGCTCTGGCGTTATCCGTTTCATTACGCAAATACATGATCCGCGCGTCGATAACCTTTACCTGGTCTTCTGTGTCAGCGTTCGGGAAAGCGGCTGTCATCTGGCGCAAATAATCATTTGCCTGTTTAACTAACCTGGCGGCGTCGGCATCCTCCGTCGTCATGGCAAAGTCGATACCCGCGCGGGCTACGTTGAGGTAAATTTCCGGCTTGTCATGTATGGAGTGTTTGGCGTATTTAACAATCTTTCTGGCCGCGTCAAACTGTGTCTGGTAATCGTGGGTAAGGCGTGAAAGATCGTACGTGCGACGATGGCGATCTATGTTGCGCGGGGATATCTCACTGGCGATAAGCATACATTCCAGTGCATCCTCAAAAGCCTTATGCTTGATTTGCAGGGCAGACAACAAATCGTATGCCGCGAGTTTTGAGTCTGACTTTAATGCAAGTTCAAGGATAAGGCGTTCCGCGTCCGCATCTTCATTTAAATAAATAAGACACTGTGCCAGACCCAGCTGCGCCCAAGCGAAATTTTGTACGTTAATGATAGCCTGATAAAACTCTTTTGCCTGCGAAATATGCTCACAGGCCATCAGCAGGTCACCTTTTGTTTTCAGCGCAACAGGAAACCATTCGGCATTCGCAGGATTTGTCAGAAACGTTTCGATTTCATTGAGTGCCTTACCGTATTGGTGCTCTTCCATGCGTTGGTATACCGGTGCCAATACTCGCTTACGCTGAAGAACGCGCGATACTCGACGATCCAGATCGCGTACCGTAAACGGCTTCGCTAAAAACTCATCGGGTTTCAGTTCGACAATTGAGTGTACAATGTCGGCGGCCGTGTCTGCGCTGATAAAAAC
>CAZDUT010000066.1:0-13860 GCA_964508695.1 uncultured Alteromonas sp. | reverse complement strand
CAGTGACTGCCAGTACGGCAACCTGCTGACGCAGTTCTTCTTTGGCACGATTGCGTTCAGCTTCAATTTCGGCATAACCGGACGCGACAATTTTTTCGCGTTCGTCACGGCCTTTCTGCGTTTCTTCGTCAACAAGTTGACTTGCACGCTTCTTGGCCTGCTCGATAATTTCCGCTGCTTGCGCTTTCGCATCTTTCAATTGCTCGGTGGCTTTCGCCTGAGCAAGTTCCAGGTCTTTCTCTGCGCGTTCAGAAGCTTCCAGCCCATCGGCAATCTTCTTCTGACGTTCTTCAATCGCTGCGATCAGCGGTGGCCATACATATTTCATGCAGAACACCACGAACACAGCGAAGGCGATTAACTGACCTATAAAAGTGGCGTTAAAATTCAAAATCGCCCCTCCTCTAATAGTTCGCTAATAATTTGGGTTTGGAAGTTAAGCACCAACAGCGAACAACAGGTATAGAGCGATACCAACACCGATCATCGCGATGGCGTCAATCAGACCCGCTACGATGAACATTTTAACTTGAAGTTGTGGTGCCAGTTCTGGTTGACGCGCAGCAGATTCCAGGAATTTACCACCCAGCAGACCAAAACCAATAGCGGTACCCAGGGCACCCATACCAATCAGGATTGAAACAGCGATGTATAACATGAACGTCTCCGATTTAAGTTATGTAAAGTTAAAGTTTAAAAGTAAAACTTGGTTTAAATGACCTGACACCTTTGCCAGCGCGTCAGGCCGTCTAATTCTAATTAATGGTCTTCACTCGCCAGGCTCAGATACACGATGGTCAGCATCATGAATATGAAGGCCTGTAGCGGCAGTACCAACAAGTGGAACACAGCCCACATGAAATGCAGCGGCAACTGGAAGTAGCCAATTGTCGCAATCAGAATAAAGATAAGCTCACTCGCGTACAGGTTACCGAATAAACGAAGCGCCAATGACAGCGGACGCGCCAGCAGGGTAACGGATTCAAGAATGAAGTTCACCGGAATGAATGCCCAGTGATTAAACGGCTGCATGGTAAGTTCCTTAGCGAAACCGCCAATGCCTTTCATCTTCAGTGAGTAGTAAATGATGAGCACAAACACGCCAAATGCCAGGGCGAACGTCAGGTTAAGATCCGTCGTCGGAACGGATTTAATGTACACATCATGCGGATCCATACCAAAGCCGGTTGCACCGATTTGACCCGCAATCCAAGGAATAAGATCAACAGGTACCAAATCCATCAGGTTCATCAGCAACACCCACACAAAAATGGTCAGTGCCAGTGGGGCAATCAGTGCACTTTTTCCGTGATAAGTACTTTTTACGTTGTCATCGACAAACTCAACAATCATTTCAATGAATGACTGAAGCTTGCCCGGAACACCAGTGGTCGCTTTTTTGCCTACGCTGCGAAACAGCCATAGAAAGATAATACCCAGAAAGATTGACCAGCCCAGTGTATCGATATGCCATTGCCAAAAACCGGCATCAGAACAGGCTTTGTTAAAAGCAATTCCGTTGTCGGTTGAGCACATGGTGGCATTGGTCAAGTGGTGCTTGATATATCCTGTAGTTGTGTATTCAGATGCCATTTTTTAACCCAAGTTGCAAAGTGTAGAATCCTGTTTTGTTGTCCGTGGCGTTCTTGTGCGCCAGATGTCAGCCGTAACTACGTGTCTGCACCAAAACGGACCATGGCAAACGCGTGGCTCGCCGTTGTGATTGCGTAACCCGCAAACACATAAAGTGGATGCGCGTGTAAGCCTGCAAAGGCAATCACAAATAATACGATTGTCAGCGCCATTTTCAGTTTGGCGCCCTGGCCAAAACTCTGATTGACCTGTTTTATTTTTGTTGCACCGGCATAACGAAATGCAAAAAAGGCAAACAGCATCGCCGGTAAAATGCTGATAAGGGCACCCCAGGCTATTGAAACAACCTTGTGCTCAGATGAAAAAATGGCCGTACAAACAACCACTAAAAACGCCGTTATCCACTGAACAATGATACCTTTTCGTGCCAGTTTTTTCCCTGGCCCGGCGAGTCGGTTTTGGTTGCGGCGTAGCAATGTCATCTCGTCATGCAAAAAGCGTCAGAAGTATACTGTTTTACCGATTATTTTCAACAACCCAGCGCTTTTTGAAAGTTATCCTGAAAATATACCTGTTCAATAACCGGTACGGTGGACAAGTGTACCTGAAAAAGCGGGCGCTGTAACCCATTGCTCAGCGCCCGCGCACCGGTTTGTAACATAAATTTAACTTATTGAAATTTAGAAATAATTCCATCCAACTGGTCAAGATCATTGAAGTTAATGACCATCTTGCCACGGCCCTTTGCATTGTGCGCGATATTCACTTCGGCACCCAATGTTTCCGAAAGCCGTTCAATCAGTTGTTTTACGTCAGGATCTAAGGGCTTTTCAGCCTTAGGCTGTGGTGGCTCGAGAAGCTTTTTCACCAGCTTCTCAGTATCACGGACGGTGAGTCCTTTGCCGGACACGGTCTGCGCCGCTTCTGACTGCGCATCGCCGTCCAGGGCCAGCAGCGCCCGCGCGTGCCCCATCTCGATATCACCATGTTCAACCAGCAACTTAACGTCATCATTCAGGCTGTTAAGTCGTAACAGGTTGGTAACGGTGGTGCGCGATTTACCGACGGCTTCAGCCACTTGTGCGTGGGTCAGGGAGAATTCGTTCATCAGTCTGTCAAGCGCCATCGCTTCTTCCATGGCATTGAGATCTTCACGCTGAATATTCTCAATCAGCGCGATGGCGACCGCGGCTTCATCGGCGACGTTTTTAACCAGGCAGGGCACCTCATCGAGTTGCGCCAGTTGCGCGGCACGCCACCGTCTTTCACCCGCAATAATTTCAAAGCGGTGGTTGTCCACCTGACGCACCACGATGGGCTGAATAACGCCCTGGGAGCGAATTGACGACGCCAGTTCTTCCAACGCTTCGGGTGACATGTCTTTACGGGGCTGATATTTGCCCGGCACCAGATGTTCTATCGGCAGGGTGCTCAGCTCGCTGCGCGTAGCTGAGGTTTCAGGTTCATGTTGTGATGACGACTGGCTGGTTGCGAGCAGTGCGTCCAGTCCGCGCCCTAATCCGCGTTTTTTCGCTGACATAGTTTCCTCTATGGCATTACGTTAGTGGTGCCGATGACGTATGTGGTTAACTCGCTTTAGCCGGTGCGGGGGAGGCCTTATCCCGACGTCTGAGTATTTCACCGGCCAGTGATAAATAGGCTTTCGCACCCGTGGATGACTTGTCGTAGTACATGGCTGGAGCGCCGAAACTAGGTGCTTCCGCCAGCCGCACGTTGCGGGGAATCACCGTACGGTAAACCTGCTCGCCAAAATGGCGTTTGAGCTGTTCAGACACATCATTTGCTAATCGGTTGCGCGGATCATACATGGTTCGCAGCACACCTTCTATCTTAAGCTGCGGGTTTACCACCGAGGCCAGCTTGCCAATGGTATCCATCAGCGCCGTCAAACCTTCAAGGGCATAGTACTCACACTGCATGGGTACCATGACAGAATCTGCCGCAGCCAGGGCATTGACCGTAAGCTGATTGAGGGAAGGCGGGCAGTCAATGAAAACAAAATCATAATAATCCAGCACAGGCTTCAGCGCGTTGCGAAGGCGTACTTCCCGGGCAAACATTTCCATCAACTTGATTTCAGCGGCGGTGACATCGCCGTTAGCGGGAATGAGATCGTACTTGCCGGCCGTTGACGGAATAATAACATCGTTGACTGGCGCATCTTCCACCAGTAATTCGTAAGCGGTGGCATCCACATCGTATTTGTCCACGCCACTGCCCATCGTGGCATTGCCCTGTGGATCAAGGTCAATCAGTAATACCTTGCGTTTGGTTGCCGCCATGGATGCTGCAACATTCACTGCCGTCGTGGTTTTACCCACTCCGCCTTTTTGATTCGCAATTGCGATTACCTTTGCCACCTTGGATCCCGTTACGCTTTGCTGATAAATACCAGATGTCTTTCCCCGTCCTGTTCAGGCACCTGCAAGCTAATACTGTTTTCAATCTGGAAGTGATTACTCACTTCTTCTATTTCTGATTGGGGAAACTGACCCTTCAGGGCCAGGAACTTGCCCTTTGAATCTACCAGATGCGCACACCAGTGCAACATATCTTTTAACGAGGCGAAGGCCCGACTTAACACCACATCGTAGGGAACATCGGGTGAGTGCGCCTCTACACGCGACTGAACCGGCGTTACATTACCAAGCTTCAGTTCATACACACATTGCTTTAAAAAGCGCACCCGCTTACCCAGACTGTCGAGCAATGTAAACGCCGTGTCGGGTTTAGCAATGGCCAGCGGGATCCCCGGCAGGCCGGGGCCTGTACCAACATCGATGACAGTTTCAGCAGTGAGGTGCGGGGCCACCGCCAGAGAATCCAGCACATGGCGTATCATCATCTGCTGAGGATCGCGCACCGACGTAAGGTTATAGGCTTTGTTCCACTTGTCCATCAGTAGCACATATCCCACCAGTGCAGCTCGCTGCGTGTCGGTCAGCTCAAGCGATAAGGCCTGGCAGCCGCTTTCGAGGGTGGCATGAAGTTTCTCACTTAACATCATTGCACTCATGCAGACAGTGATTCCTGTTTACGCAGGATCCCGTGTTTTTTCATATACACCAGAAGCAACGAGATCGCTGCAGGCGTCACCCCGGAGATCCGTGATGCCTTGCCGATAGTTTCCGGACGGGCATCACTGAGTTTCGCGATGACTTCGTTCGACAGGCCCGAAATGCGACTGTAATCCAAATCGACTGGCAGCAGCGTGTTTTCGTGCCGCTGTGCCTTGGCAATTTCATCTAACTGGCGGGCAATATAACCGGCATATTTAATTTGAATTTCAACCTGTTGCGCTGCGATTGGATCTGCCACGCCCGGGCCTAAGCTTGCAATACTCATCAACTGGTTATATGTCATCTCAGGACGGCGGATAAGCTCTTCCAGTGAATGTTCACGACTGACCGGATTTTTAAGCATGCCGTTCAAGGCTTGAGAAGCTTCGTGTTCGGGATGAATATACTGACTACGAAGACGCTGTTGCTCTGCCTCGACAAGTTCCATCTTACGGTTAAACGATGCCCAGCGCGCATCATCCACCAGCCCAATGTCGCGGCCTAATTTGGTCAGACGCATGTCCGCATTATCTTCTCGCAGCAACAGGCGGTACTCAGCACGGCTGGTAAACATGCGATAGGGTTCTTTGGTACCCATGGTAGCCAGATCGTCGATCAGCACGCCCATGTAGGCCTGATCGCGCCGCAGAACCAACGGATCGCGTTGCTGTACTTGCAGTGCGGCGTTCGCGCCGGCAACCAGGCCCTGCGCTCCGGCTTCTTCATACCCGGTGGTGCCGTTAATCTGGCCGGCAAAAAACAGCCCGCTGATGTATTTGGTTTCCAGCGTTTGTTTAAGATCGCGCGGATCAAAGTAATCATACTCGATGGCATAACCTGGGCGCACAATGTGTGCATTTTCAAACCCTTTTATAGACCGGACCAGGTCCATCTGAACGTCAAACGGCAAACTGGTTGAGATCCCATTGGGGTAGACCTCAATACTGTTGAGTCCTTCAGGCTCAACAAAAATCTGATGCGACGACTTATCTGCAAAACGCATGATTTTGTCTTCGATACTGGGACAATAGCGCGGTCCGACTCCTTCGATGACCCCGGAGTACATAGGAGAACGGTCCAGCCCACCACGAATGATATCGTGGGTTTTCTCATTGGTATGGGTGATGTAACAGGATATCTGACGCGGATGCATCTCGCGGCTACCCATAAACGACACCACCGGTGCAGGTGTATCGCCAGGCTGCTCCTGCATCACACTAAAATCGAGGGAACGAGCGTCCAATCGCGCGGGCGTACCGGTTTTCAGGCGATCCACTCTGAATGGCAGGGCGCGCAAACGCTCAGCCAGGGCGATCGCTGGCGGATCGCCTGCGCGTCCGCCCCGATAATTCTGCATACCAATATGAATGGTGCCGCCCAGAAAGGTACCAACTGTCAGTACTACGGTTTTTGCGTGAAATTTCAAACCCATCTGGGTGACGACACCGGTCACCTGATCATTTTCAACGATCAGATCATCAACGCTTTGCTGGAATAAAGTCAGATTAGGCTGATTCTCAACGATGTTGCGTATTGCCTGTTTGTACAGGCTACGATCAGCCTGTGCACGGGTTGCACGGACCGCAGGGCCTTTACTCGAGTTGAGTGTACGGAACTGGATCCCGCCGTGATCGGTGGCCAGACCCATTGCGCCACCAAGGGCATCAATTTCTTTTACCAGATGCCCTTTACCGATACCGCCGATTGCCGGATTACAGGACATTTGTCCGATGGTTTCTACATTGTGGGTTAACAGCAACGTACGCACGCCCATTCGTGCAGCAGCCAGTGCTGCCTCAGTACCTGCATGTCCGCCACCGACAACGATGACATCAAACGCTTGCTGATAAAACATAGTAACCTCGCGCACCAAAAAAATATCCGGATCCTGCACCTCGCAGGAAAAAGGGCGCGTATTTTAGCTGAGTTGAAGGCATAAGAAAACGGTTAAATTTTCTTCAAAGCGGGTGGAATAAGATCGCCGGATCGCACTTAATGATCTTAAGATCTTTATATGATCTTTTATTTTTATTGTTATTAGGATCGCCAGGATCTGTTTATAAGTGACTAATCCCTTTGTTAAACATAAAGTTACGAGATTAATAAGTTTGGGATGTGGCGATCCATAAGTGGGATCAGATCCTGTGTATAAGCCCCCTAGTTATCCACACTCGGTAATGGCCTGAATTTACCTACAATTTAGATCAAAGCTTATACACAGTGCTCTGGGGGATCCTATCCACATCTCTGATCAATATGTGATCGTCATGGGGATAAGTTGTTCGTTACTGGATCCATTGATCATAAAAAAGCCCGTCATTAACGGGCTGGATCGGGGATCGCGGTGTGGACTAGATCTTTTCCACACGCACGCTTCCACCAGAGGTATGCAGCCGCACACGCGGTCCGCCGCCATTGATCTCACCTTCAATAGAACGCTTCTTTATTCTGCCATTAACGTCAAAATCAGAGCTTACCCGGCCACCGCTGGTCGACGCGTCCAGATCAATCGCCACATCTGCCGGAAAACGCGCGGTAATGCTGCCGCCAGAGGTTTCCAGTTTCGCGTCTTCTTCAGGCTGACGGGCAAATGTCACATTGATACTGCCGCCAGATGTGTGCGCATCGATCTCACCGTAAATATCGTCAGTGCGTATCGATCCACCTGACGTTTTGAGTTCTACATCGCCCTTAACATTGCCTACCTGAATAGACCCTCCTGACGTACGTGCATCAACATCGCCTGTTAAATCAGCCGTTTCAATGCGTCCGCCAGCGGTCTGTAGCTCTACATCAAACTCTTTGGGCACGGTGATAAGAAAGTGCACACGCACACGGTTACTGCCCCACCAGTTTTCGCCTTCACGTTGACCAAAAATGCGTAAATCGGCACCGTCATGATCAAAATCCAGTGAAAACTCATCTTCGCGATCGCCATCGATCTCAATTTCTACCAGTATTTCATTGCTGTCGTGGGACTCAACGGTAATGCTACCTACCTGGGTGTCTACTTCCAGGGTGCCACCAGGTGATGAGTCAAAGCGGCGCTCTACGGTTTTTGCCAGTGCCTGGGGGATGGCAATCAGGGAGAAAAGCAGCACGGCGCTGCACAAAGTTTTTGTCGACATAGTCATTCCTCTTTACGGTAAAAGATAGCTGATAATGACTATGTCGCAGAGAACTGTGGAAAGGTTTAAAGACTATTTAACCTGGTTAGGCTGGTAGCCTTGTGGTACTGCATGATGATCGTCATCCTGGCTTACCGCGGTGCGCCTGCTTGGACCTGAGAACCTGACTTTATAGGTGTCATATTCTTTGATTGACTCAAAGCAGTAACGGCCGACCGCATTTTCGAGATCCTGTAGATTGTGATTGGTGATCAATATGCAGTTTTTCTTGTTAACCAGCCGCTGTCGGAGCAGGTTACCCAGCCAGCTCTGGGTGTTCTTTTTCAGTACCGTTTCATTTACACAGACTTCATCAAGGATCAGCAGATCGACATCCAGCAGTTCCTGATTAGCCTCTCGAAACTTTTCGCCAATATTGTCTTTGGCACTGTAGTCATAGGAGAAATAGCGCATCTCAAGCAGTGTAGAGAGCTGGCGGTAAAGCACAGAGATTTCATACTGCTCAATAAGCTGGTGAGCGATGGCGCCGGCAATGTGCGACTTGCCCCGGCCATAATCGCCATAAAACAGCATCATGTGAGAACCGCTTTGTCGCCACGCCGGATCGTCATGTGCAGCGATAAATGAACGGGCAATAGAGATGGCCTCAATGACATCATCGCTGTCTTCCACCAGATTGGCAAACGTCCACTTTGGATTGAGATCAGAGCGGCCATGAATGGTCTCGATACGCTCTTGTTTGGAACGCTGCTGCAGTGCAGTGACATCCCTTACTGCCTGCGCCTCATATTGTTTACGCAGGGTAGGGTAGTCGATGTATTCGCCGTCCATCTCCGGCTTTTTATTCATGGCTCTGGCGAGGTTAGCGATGCGATCTTTAATTGATTCCATAATTATGACTTCGGTTTGTTGCCCGCGTATTTTTCTACCAGTTTACGGGCATTATCGTCCGCTTCTACCCCTGCTGCAACCTTGGTCTGCTGATTGCCGACCCGTCGGGTTGGCACATACCCCGCAGCCAGACGTTTTTTGCGCATACTGTAGGCAAATTTCTGGGTCCACTGAAAAAGGCTGAAGACCGCCTCCGGGCGCCCTAACCAGTAAGCGACAAACTCGCCGGTGTCGTGTTCGTCATAGTCTGCATCAATAACACCCATCAGCGACGTAAGTTCCTGGTAGAGCGCGTCATCGGGTTGCCACTGAGCGCTCATCGCTGTGTGTCGCTGATGCAGGCTATCAAACGCTTCGGGTTCCAGTTTACATAGTGGCAACACCACCTGTTGGCCGTTCAGAGAATGCTCGTACTGGGTATCAGTTGTTGCGGTTACCAGGCCAGCGGTATCAAGCTGTTTCAGCAGACTATTGATCTGGCGGCCGCGCTGATACGGCGCTTCTTTATTATCGGCGTTTAGCAATGTCAGCAGTGAACGATAATCCAAAGGAGCGCTGGCGCCGGTTTTATCATTCGCCCCGGGTCTGAGCCCGAGGCAGTATAACACCCGCGCATCGTTGGACAGTGGCGAAGTCAGGGCGGCGCGTTCAGCATCATTGAGCCTCATCGTATTTAGCCGTTCAATGCTTTTTTAAACCACCGTACTGCCTCATCTTCCGGGATCGGGTGATGCAGCACATCGATGTGGCAGGGTGCACTGAGCAGGGTTGCACCGGCGTCTTTGAGTAGGGTTTCCATGGTCTGTGCGCCATAACAGAACGTATCGTAGCTGCTGTCACCAAGCCCTATGACATAGGCAGAGACATGGCTAAGATCTGCGTTCTTTAATGTTTCGGCAAAGGGCTGAATGTTGTCAGGCAAATCGCCCGCACCATGCGTAGATGTGCATACGACCCAGGTAGTGTCCTGCGGGATCGCATCAAGTGACGGTGTTAAGTGAATATCGGCTTCAGCTCCCTGTTCGCGAAGCTCGTTTGCCACCGCGTCGGCGACATATTCTGCCGCGCCCAGCATGGAGCCGACCAGGATTGAGTAATGTGAACGCATAGTTATTTCCCGATACAAAACGAAGAGAAAATTTTGCCAAGCAAATCATCGGAGGTAAATTCTCCGGTAATTTCACTTAAACTCTGATGGGCCAGTCTTAATTCCTCGGCCAGCAACTCGCCGGCCATGCTGTCCTCAAGTTGCTGCTGGCCGCTCATGATGTGCTCATGAGCCTGACTCAGCGCATCTAAGTGACGCCGCCGGGCGATAAACTGCCCTTCGGTCGTGGTATCTAAGCCCATACGCTCGGCGAGGTGCCCACGCAGCAAATCTACACCGTCGCCTGATCGTGCAGACAGGCTGATAACACCTATATCGCCGTGGGCCGTGCGAATACTGCGGTGATGAATAGCTTCATCTACCAAATCTGCTTTGTTACGAATAACGGTGACCGGAATGCCATCGGGCAGACGTTGCATGAATTCAGGCCAGATATCGTACGGATCGATGGTTGATGTTTCAGAGACATCCACCACAAACAATACCTGATCGGCCTGGTCAATAGCCTGCCAGGCGCGCTCTATCCCTATTTTTTCTACCTTGTCCGGGCTGTCCCGCAATCCTGCCGTATCAATAATATGAACGGGCATGCCATTGATATCGATATGCTCACGCAACACGTCACGGGTAGTGCCGGCAATATCAGTAACGATGGCACTATCACGGCCGGCCAGTGCATTTAATAAACTGGATTTACCCGCGTTGGGACGCCCGGCAATCACTACCTGCATGCCTTCGCGTAGCAGACTTCCTTGTTTCGCCTGGTGCATAATCGTGGTCAGACTTGTCACTATCTCGCGCAGATCATCTGCCACTTTACCGTCTGCGAGAAAATCAATTTCTTCGTCCGGAAAGTCGATGGCCGCTTCAACGTACATTCGTAAATGAACGATTTGGTCGCTTAAGGTATGGATCTGCCTGGAAAAATCCCCTTGCAAAGAGCGCATTGCGCTACGCGCTGCCTGTGAAGAACTGGCATCTATCAGATCGGCAATGGCTTCTGCCTGAGCAAGATCCAGCTTGTCGTTCATGAATGCCTGTTCAGAGAATTCACCGGGGCGTGCCAGACGCGCCTTGCCGGTCGCCAATACCGCATCCAGCAACATATCCATTACTACCTGGCCACCGTGTCCGTGCAGCTCAAGCACATCCTCGCCGGTGAAAGAATGCGGACCGACAAAAAACAGTGCCAGTCCTTCATCAATCAGCTCACCCTGACTATCAAGAAAAGGCGTATACACCGCCTGACGGGGAGGCAAAGGTTGCCTTATCAGGGTTTTGGCTATTTCCCTGGCCAGGGGACCGGAAACACGTACGATACCAACACCGCCGCGGCCAGGGGCCGTTGCCTGAGCAGTAATAGTTTCTGATGAGAATGCGGTGGTGGTCATTGTTAGTCGCGGAAGTTCTTAAACTGAAACGGCTGACCGAGATCAGATTCTTTCACCAGTGCCATGGCCTGTTGCAGATCATCACGCTTCTTGCCGGTCACACGCAATTCATCGCCCTGAATAGACGTTTGCACTTTCATTTTGCTGTCTTTTATCAGCTTGACGATTTTTTTCGCGATGGGCTGCTCGATACCTTCTTTAAAAATAATTGTCTGGCGATAGGTTTTACCGTGGTGGTCAAACGGTTTTACTTCCAGCGCAGAGGTATCGACCCCACGTTTGGCACAGGCGCCGCGAAACATTGACTCCATTTGCTGAAGCTGGAATTCCGCCTGGGCAGTCATCACAACTGTCTTATCCTTGTATTCAAAGCTGGCGTCCACACCGCGAAAGTCAAACCGGGTGGATAGCTCGCGACTCGCGTTTTCTGTGGCGTTGCGAACTTCTTCCATATTGATTTCAGATACAATATCAAATGATGGCACGTGATTATCCTCTTATAAAAAACAGCCCGCGTAGTGCGGGCTGAATACTTAACTTACGATTTAGAACCGATGCCGCGTTTTTCCATACTGGCATAAATCATTCTAGCCTGTATCAGCGTGATGATGTTGCTCACCAGCCAGTAAAGTACCAGACCAGCAGGGAACCACAGGAAGAAAATACTCATCATGACCGGCATCCATTGCATCAGTTTTTGCTGCATGGGATCGGTAATAGTGGTTGGCTGCATTTTTTGTAGCAGATACATGCTGGCACCGGTGAGTACCGGTAACACGAAGTACGGGTCTTTCACTGACAAATCGGTGATCCACAGTACGAAATCGGCGTGACGCAATTCCACGCTTTCCATGAATACCCAGTACAAGGCCAGGAAGATTGGCATTTGTAGCAGCAGTGGCAGACAGCCACCCATAGGGTTTACTTTTTCCTTTTTATACAGCTCCATCATGGACTGTGACATCTTCTGACGGTCATCACCATGACGTTCTTTAAGCTGCTGCATCTTCGGCGCCAGATTACGCATGCGCGCCATGGATTCGTACTGCTTCTTGGTGAGTGGGTACATCGCGCCTTTCACAATAATCGTGATAAGGATAATGGCAAAACCCCAGTTGCCAACAAGGCTGTGCAGAAATTGCAACAAGTGGAATAGTGGCTTGGATATCCACCACAAGATGCCGTAATCCACGGTCAGATCAAGACCACGAGCCAGCTCTTCCAGGCTGTCCTGATCTTTCGGGCCCATATAAAGCTTGGAGGATAGCGTCTGACTTGCGCCAGGCTGCACCGTGACAGGTTCACCCATAAAGCCAACCACTGCATAGCGATCTGACAGATAGCGCGTATAAATGGTGTTGGTCTGATCCTGCGGGGGCACCCAGGCTGATACAAAGTAATGTTCAAGCATTGCTGCCCAGCCTGCCGGTGTTTTAAGGCGCAAATTATCGTCTTCAATATCACCAAAGGTGTACTTGGTATAACGCTCATCTTCGCTGGAGAATGCCGCACCGCGGTAGGTCGGCATAAACATCATGCCATCATCTTGCTCAAACTGTGCATCTTGCTTAAGTTGCGCATATTGCTGCACTGACGCGGGGGTACCGGTATTGTTGGTAATTTCAAAACTGACGTTTACATCGTATTTGTCGCGGGTAAACGTAAAGGTTTTAGTAACCTGCAGGCCCTGCTCGTTGCGCCAGGTCAGCGGCACACTAAGCGTATCACCGGTCATTTCATACACATCTTGCTCAGCGCGGTAAACCGGCCGGCCCTGACCACTTGCATCCGGCCCCTGGGCACCGACCAGTCCGCTTTGCGCGACATATAAGCCGTTGTCAGCACGTAGCAAGCTGTATGGCTCGTCTGCGCCTTGTTCGACTGGAAATTTCAACAGGTCTGCAGTAATGACGTCACCGCCCAGCAAATCAATGCGCAGATCAACCGTATCGGTGCGTACCGTGATGGTTCGAGCGGTATTCTGAGGTGCTGCAATCGGTGCCGCATCCGAAACCGGAACGTCTTCACTTTGCTGATTGCTGGCAGCGCTACCGTTGGTAGACGAGGAATCGTCAAAGGACGGAACACCCTGACCTTGTGCATCCGTGGTTTGCATTTCAGAAGACGACATTTCCGTCTGGGCGACAGGCTGAGGCCCATAATCTTTTTGCCATTGCTGCCAGAGTAAAAAACTTACCAGCGCAAGGCCTATTATCAGAAAACTTCGTTGCGATTCCATAGAGGTCTCTTTATTTTGGGGGTTTCTGTTGTTGTTTTTCCGGTACCGGATCGTAACCACCGGCATGCAAAGGGTGGCATTTTAATATGCGTTTGATTGATAACCAACCGCCAATTAGTAATCCGTGGGTTTTTAGTGCTTCTAATGCATAAAATGAGCAGCTGGGATGAAATCTGCAGCGTTGCCCGAGTATGGGAGAAATAAACCACTGATAGCATTTAATCAGAAAAAAGGGCAGGGCAATAGTTAGTCGCTGCAGCGCTTTGCTAACTTTTTCCATAACTTTTCCAGGATCTTAAAGACTTCCTGATTGGACAGCTCATCGGCGCCACTTTTGCCGACCACAATGATATCGACATTAGGAAGGTGGTGACGTTGATGCCGAAAACTTTCACGGATCAGGCGTTTTATTCTGTTTCGTGCATGTGCT